>JANQLI010000123.1 GCA_028280675.1 Alphaproteobacteria bacterium | reverse complement strand
ACGCATTTCCTCGACACAGCACATTTGCTTTGCCCCTTGCCGGTCTTGAAGGCCCGCAAAACACTCAGCTCAATGCAGACCGGGGAGGAGTTGACGGTGATTGCCACCGATCCGATGGCGCAGATCGACATCCCGCATATGTGCCAGGAAGACGGCCATAGCTTGGTCAGCCAGACGGCCCATGCGGATGTCTTGACCTTCGTCATTCGCTGTGGCGATCACAAAAACGTTGAATAACCAGTTTCCGGTCCCTCTCTGATGGCATTCCAGCGCCTTTGATGCTTAAATTGAGGCAGACACGATCTGCATTCGCGAGGGAGCATCGCCATGACCACCATCACAAAACTCGACACCGAAAAACGCCAAACCGTGAAGGGGCTTGCCGCTCTGCCATTGGCGACCCTTCTTGCCGATCCCGCTTTGGCAGAAGCGGTGGCCGCCGAGCTTGACACAGTGACCATCACCACGCCGGGGGGACGCGCGGTGACCGCAAGCCTCGCCATGCCGGACGTCACCCCCGCCCCGGTGATGATGTGTATTCACGAATGGTGGGGGCTGACGGATGAAGTGCGCACCATCGCCGCAGCGTATGCCAAGGAAGGCTATATCGCGCTCGCCATCGACCTCTATGAAGGACAAGTCGGCACAACAGCGCCAGAAGCCGCCAAACTGGCTGGCGCGTTACAAAAAGAAGAAGAAAAAGCCAATGACATTGTGACCGCATGGGCCGAATGGCTGCGCAGCCACCCGCAAAGCACCGGCAAACTCGGCACGGTCGGATGGTGCATGGGCGGCAAGTGGTCTCTCAACACCAGCATCCTCACCCCTGTCGATGCCACCGTGGTCTATTATGGCAATGTCGCCCGCACCGCCGAAGACCTCGCGAGCCTGAAGGGGGATGTGCTGGGCCATTTCGGGACATTGGATCGCTTCATCAACAAGCAAATGGTCGATGGCTTTGAAGCGGCTATGGCGGACGCCGGTAAAAACCTCACTGTGCATTGGTATGACGCCGATCACGCTTTCTCCAATCCGAGCGGCAGCGCCTATGATCAAGAAGACGCCGAGCTTGCGTGGGAACGCACCCAAGCTTTTTTCCGCGAACGGTTGATTTAATACACTCTCCCAATTGGGGAGCGCATACGCCAACATTGGTCGTCCGTCATCCCGGATCACACGTTCGCCTTTTTGAAGGCTTACGTGGTCCGGGATGACAAATGACAGTTTAGAACAATACTGTATCTTACTTCACTGGCTGGCGCTCATTCATATAGGTCGTAAAGCTGGAATCGTTCGGCTGCCCCCATGTCTCATCACCTGGGGATTGCAGATACTCTGGGTAACGTTCTTCTGTCAGTTTCAAGAGTTCCGGTGAGAAGCTCTCATAGGATTTCACTTTCTTGGTGAAGGTCCGGTAGAGAATATGGCCATCGCGTTGCCCCATCAGCATCCACGGCAGCCACGGCCCAACACGGGTCCAAGTTCCGACATAGTCAACAGATGTGCGATCTTGATCTTCGAGCTGTTTTAAGTCCACAGAACGCTGGAAGATTTCTGAGATGCGCGTGATGGGACCCGCAGATTCTTTTTTCCAAACGCTGGGCTTCATCGGATTTGGAAACGCGGTGTGAATTTCAAACGTATTCATCACTTTGTCTTCCAACACATCCCAAGGCGGCAAGAACGGAATCTCGACAATCGTACCATCGAAGTCTTGCTTCATGAGGGGCGCCACTTCCGCGTTCACCACAGCATTGTGGATCGCGCTGACGTCACACACTTCGCCTGTCACCGGATTGGTCCACTGATCAATGAATTGCTTGGTTTTGGGGTCTTTGTAAAACGCAAGCTCGCGGTTGAACATGCGGTAATTGCCGTTATCTTGCGGCACCACGCGCATCACGCCAAAGCCTTCGACATCGACCAAAGGATAAAGCGCCTTGTCTTTTTCGACACCGAAAATTGTGCCCGCGAACCATCCGAAAGTATCGTTTTCGGGATTGATGTCACCAGACATCCGCACAAAAGAGCGCAAGTTCTGCGCCGAATCCGCAAAGTCGATGCTTGATCCACCCGCATTTGTGCCTTGCAGCGCGCCTCTCGCATCAGCCGCGCTTGGCAAAGCCGCCATCGCCATGGCGCCAGCGCCAAGACCCATGGATGTTTTGAACGCCTCACGGCGGTTCATCAAATTGTTCATTAAACTCGTATGCAGCATATTTCTCTCCTGCGATAAGGGGTTCCCCATCTATTCAACTTTTTTGCCACCGGTTCCAGCAGCCGGTTTTCCTGTCAGACGATCCGGGTGATCACGTTCCACCCGCTCACGGTATTCTTGCGGCAGATCATCAAGTGAGTTCAATTTTGCGCCGCCCGCATGCCAGATCACGTGCCCAGGGCGATCGTCCATGCCAAGCCAATCCATCCACGGCGAAAAGAACGTGGAGGTAAAACTCGACATCAACTTTTTAATCGCGGGATTCAAAAAATCCTCTTTGCGCGCAAAGGTCGATTGACGTTCGGCCCGGGGCGTTGTCATTCCTGGCGGATACTCACGGGATGAATGCGCCCACACATACTCTCCGGCCATATGCCATTCAAAGTGCGGCGGCTTATCCGGCATTTTATCTTTGAACATGGTGGGCCGAATGCCGCTTTCTTCATAGGTAAAGCCGCGGCCTGGACCGCCGCCTTGTACAGAGGCCGGCACGTCCACCACTTTCCCGGTGAACGGGTTTTTATATTCGTAAAGAAATGCGTTTGTCTCAACGTCGCGAAAAAAGGTCGCTGTGTTGCCGGTCATTTCATAGACATTTTCGCCAAGATGACTGACATGATAAATCTCCATGCCTTCGATATTCATCAACGGCACCGGCTGCTCTTCACCAATGATCCCATAGACCGTGCCGTTAAACCACCACGGGCAATCTTCCTCTTCCAGGCTGGCGCTCATGCGCAGGATGGCTTCGAGGTGCTCGCGGGGGGTGGAAATATTCAGCATGGTCTTTTTAGCTCCGAAGTCAGCGAAGGGAAGTCCGCGAAGGCTGTCACTGCATGCCGACAGGATGGGCATCACCCCGGTGGCGATTCCTACGCCACCTAATACAGACCTGCGGTCAAGCGTCACGCGCACCAACCTCCCTTTTCTTCTATTTAAAAGAATGTGGGCCAGGTGGCCTAAAATAGGTGAAAATCATCCGAAGACCGGATGCAGACTCTCCCTATAGGATTGTCTTTTCTGTTTACACGCAAAAAACAATTCTGCTTTAGCCGCGCCGCGCAGCAAGCATGGTCATAAAATCAATGAGTTGCTCCACATGCGCCGCTTTCTCGAAGGCCGTTTCTTTGTAGGACTTGAGGTCTTGCATGGCCGCCATCCACGACGTCAGACGGTCACACTCTTCGGGAATGGCAAAGCCAAAGATCTCTTCATACGCCGGAACGCGCTCCATGAAGGGCGAATAGTGAAAGTCAAGCAACGAGGGCTGATCGCCCAACCAAAATGGGCCATCGCTGAGCTTGCGCAAGCCTTCACGATCAATGAAGCGCAAACACTCCAACACGTCGTTGATTTTTTCATCCCAGTGATCCGGTTTTGTATAGACAAGGTTCAGGTCAAAGCTCGCCTTGCTGTAATATTCGTCGCAATAATGCATCCAAATCCGCACTTGCGCCCGCGCATAGGGATCGCTTGGCAGGTAAGCCGGTTCCGGAAACACGTCTTCGAGATATTGATTAATGACTGTAGATTCGTAGATCGTATGATCATTGTGCCGAATGCAGGGAACTTTCCCGTAAGGCGAGATTTTCAGATACCACTCACGGTCTTCCGGCATGTTGACAAGCGTCGCGTCAAAGGGAATCCCCTTTTCGATCAACACCATGCGTGTGCGCTGCGCGAAAGGACATGTTTTATAGTAATAGAGCTCAACCTCGCTCATGCATCACTCCGTGTACATATATTATGCAGCACTGGCGGCGGCAGCCACGTGATCCCGCACATTACGGTAATGGCGGAAACCAAGGAAGGTCAACAGCACCGCTAAACCATCAAAGACAATCACTGAGGCAATCAAAGAATAGCCCACCATCATCGGGTCGGCAAAAACGAAGTCGGTCATCACCGCCACAAATGTGGGCCCCAACCCAAGACCAACGAGGTTAAGGGCCATTTGATAGATTGCGCCCATTTGCGCGCGCATGCGGACCGGCGTGATGATCTGCACCAAAGAGCCGGTCGGTCCGGTAGCGATGGAGCCAAAGAGAAACGAAAAGGCAAGAACAGTTGCAGCCAATTCAGGTGTCGGCATGAGCGGCGCTAGGATACCCGGTGGAATCAAGCCAATACAGCCAATGAGCAACACGCGGGTCTTGGCGTCTTTATCACCTTTGCTTTCGAGCCAATCGGCAAGAACCCCACCGGTAAATGAGCCTATTACACCACCAACGATTGCCGCTGTACCAATTAATATCCCGGCATAAGCTAAACCATCCGAGCCCGACAGCCCATGAACGCGATTATAAAATGTCGAAGTCCATCCCAAAATGCCGTAAATCGAAATCGATGTGCAACCATAGCCGCCCATGATCAGGAAATAGACTTTCCAGTGTTCTTTAATATAGGCCCAGATCTGTGAGAACGGCATGGGATCGGCTTTCACAGCGGCCACACCGCGCCGCGCGGGCTCCTTCACCGTCGCCA
>JANQLI010000097.1 GCA_028280675.1 Alphaproteobacteria bacterium | reverse complement strand
CCGCATAGGGCCTTCAATAGCACGCGTGACAATTTCTTGCTCGCCATGATGCAGAGCGGCATGATCTAAAATACGGTGAACAAGCAACGGCCAGTCCTGCATGAGTCCGAGCATCGGCTTTCCTCCAAAGATCCCAACGTCAAAGTGAAATATGACGTGAGACAATTCGGAGATCAAGTCTCAGGAAAAGGAAATGTCGTGACGTAATGCAAGCAGCGCTCAGCCTGAAGAGACCAACCCTGCCTTGTTAGGCGTCAATCACATTATTTTCAGAAAAGGCCTGTTCGCGGACGGCTTTTTGGACTTTCTCAAACGCCCGCACTTCAATTTGGCGCACACGCTCGCGGCTGATGTCATAAACCTTGCTTAAATCCTCAAGGGTCACAGGGTCTTCACTCAAACGCCGCTTAATGAGGATATCGCGCTCACGGTCGTTCAGTGTACTGAGCGCCCCTTCAAGGTATTCCATACGTTGCTGGTGTTCTTGATTCTTACCAAGCTCGATCTCTTGATCGGGATTGTCATCGACCAGCCAATCTTGCCATTCGCCCTCGCTGTCGGCGCGTAAGGGCGCATTCAACGAATTATCGGGTCCCGCCATACGCTGGTTCATGCTGACCACATCGTCTTCGGGAACGCCAAGCTTATCGGAGATCTCTTTCACTTGCTCCGGTTTCAGGTCGCCATCATCCAAGGCGCTGATCTGGCTTTTGATTTTACGCAAGTTAAAGAAGAGCTTTTTCTGAGATGCGGTGGTGCCCAATTTCACAAGGCTCCATGAGCGCAGGACATATTCCTGGATTGAGGCCCTGATCCACCACATTGCATAAGTCGCAAGACGAAAGCCCTTTTCAGGCTCAAAACGCTTGACAGCCTGCATGAGGCCAACATTCCCTTCGGAGATCACTTCCCCAATCGGCAAGCCATATCCGCGATAGCCCATGGCGATTTTCGCCACCAACCGCAAATGACTTGTCACCAGCTTATGGGCCGCATCGGAATCCTCATGCTCCTTCCACCGCTTTGCCAGCATGAATTCCTCATCTTTTTCCAGCATTGGAAATTTGCGGATTTCATTGAGATAATGCGACAGGCCACCTTCCGGCGTCATGGCTGGTAATGTGGACTTGGTGTTGGCCATAAGCTTCCTTCTCAACGTGTGGTTATCCCTGCCTGGGACCGCGCACAAAACGCGCATAACCTTCTATGTAGGGGGTCCTCTCAGAACAATGAAGGGCCCGCACAGAAAATTTATAGTAATTCCAAATTACGTGACAAATTTGTCAAATCTTGGGGCAAATTCGCCTTAAATTGCAGAAAATCGCCCGAAATTGGGTGCTCAAACCCCAAAAGATAGGCATGAAGCGCCTGTCTGCGGAGCTGATTCACCGCTTTTGCCGCCTCGGGCTGCGCCTCAGCGGCCTCTTTTTTCAGAAACCGCCGCCCCTGTCCATAAAGGGGATCACCGAGCAAAGGGTGGCCAATATGGCTCATATGCACCCGGATTTGATGGGTCCGGCCGGTTTCTAAGCGGCATTCCACCAGGCTTGCCAAAGGCTCAGCCGATGTGCCGCCGTAACGTTCCAGAACTTTGTAATGGGTGACCGCATGCTTGGCGTCATAAGCGTCTTCCCCCTTAGCAATGATCATCTTTTGACGATCCGCCCCGCCCCGCCGCAAAGGAGCATCGACGATCCCCACCATTGGCCGCGGCGCACCCCAGAGGATCGCCTGATAGGCCCGCTCAAGGGAGTGGTTTTGAAACTGCGCGGCCAGTCCCGCATGCGCATGATCGTTCTTGGCGACAACCAACAAGCCGCTGGTTTCCTTGTCGATACGATGCACAATGCCTGGACGAATAACGCCGCCAATACCGGACAGGCTGTCTCCGCAATGGTGCAACAATGCATTGACCAAGGTGCCTGTCCAGTTCCCAGCAGCAGGATGCACCACAAGACCGGCAGGCTTATTCACCACAATCAGATGTTCATCCTCAAACACAACATCCAAAGGAATATTCTCAGGCTTTGGTGTAGCGGGCTCAGGTGGCGGAACAGTTACGACATAACACTCGCCCGGTTTGACCTTCATCGAGGGGTCCTCTATGGTCCGGCCACTGCGCGTGACGGCTCCCTTTTTAATTAAAGCTTTCAAGCGTGAACGGCTGGACGCTGCCAAAGCTTCAGCCAAAAAGAGGTCGAGACGTTTCCCCGCATGATCGTCCGTCACCTCAACATGGTTCGGTGCGGCGCTCTGTTCAGAGGTATCAGTCATGTCAGGTCTTTCGTCACAATCATCAGAGATGGATCAACTCTCAGAAGAAGAAGCCCGCAAGATTCGCATCTTGAAAGCCGTCGTCATCGGCCTTGGCATTCTCATTCTGTTAGCCTTATTTACGCTTGTACTGGGCCTTGCGCTTGGCGGCAAGTCATCCGACGAAGAAACAGCGCAACAGATCAACACACCGTCCCGTGACGTTCCTTTCCTGGCGGATAACTTAGAGATTCCATTGCCGCTACCGGAAGACGCCACGATTCAAGAAATGGATATAATGGGCAATCGCCTTGCTTTACGCTGGCGAGCAGCAGGCGATGATCGCGATCACATCTGGATCATTGATCTTGAGAGCGGCGGTGTCTTACGAAAGCTGACGCAACCTTAAGCATTTGCGATGATATTCTGCATGATGTTCACGGCACCACAATGCTGTTCAATCAATAAGGATATTGGCCGTGTTGACTCTTGCGCGCATTGCTTCACCAAACACCGCGCGTCCATCATCGCGGGTCGTATGTGTTGTCAATCTTTTCACCCACTTCACCATGCATCATCCGGGCTGCAAAAGGATTGGCGAGAAGGTCGGCCGGATAACCAAAGCTTGGCGGACAAATTTCATTTAATTGTGCAATGTGATCATCGCTCAGTGTGAACGCCAAACAGCCAAGATTATCTTGAAGTTGTGTCAGTGTCCGTGCACCGATGATGGGTATCACAGTCGCCTTTTTGTTTTGGCGCAGCC
>JANQLI010000085.1 GCA_028280675.1 Alphaproteobacteria bacterium | reverse complement strand
GGCGATCGCGCGTAATACTGCCCAATGAGAGGGATACCGGGCCGGTCAACCCGGAATGAGGCGCAAACTCGCCATTGCAATTGTGCATAACATAAAGCTTGTCTTCGCTATCGGAGCTGTTGGCGAGGGCGTCTTCGATTTTTGTTTTTAAAGCGTCGCTAAAGAGATCTGAAAAGGCATAGCCGATAAGATCATCTGCAGATTGCGCGGGGAAAGGTGTCTCAACTGCCTTGTCGGGAGTGTGCGCGTTCAATTTCTCTTCAATATACTGCCGTGCCGCACGATTAAACCCGATCACCAAGCCTTCTTTTGTCAGAGTAAAAAGCAAGCCCGGAATGTCATCCAAGTAAGATCCAAGTTCTTCTTTTTCAAACCATGGTTCACGCGCTGATGTGGGCGCCGTGGCGATATTTGTATCCTCTGTGTCGGCAGGGGTGTCCTCTCTTTGTATTGGCTGAGCATTATCACGCGGTGACAGCGTGCGTGTGTATTGCCCCATGTTCTGCCAGGCTTTTCGCGTATTGTGTACATCTTGGATATGCATCATCACGGCGGGGACACTCTGGACAGGATGCGGAATACGGCGGCCCGCAAAGCGATAGAACCTTTGTCCCTGCGCTGTTGATAAAGGATATGTACGGCTGAACGCCCCATCCGATAACACACGCAGAATAAATTTACTTGCGGCCACAGGATCATCAAGACGCGTCATAAGATCCGTATTGTGTGATGAGAATAGTGCAGCACAGGCCTTGTTCTCGTGTATCAGTTGGCCATCCAGGGCATAGAGAGCAAGAGCGGCTGGCGCTTCTTGGGTGAGGAGGATGTCACCGGTCGTTGGATCGGTGGCTGGTGTATCTTCAATGGTTTCGACTTCGACAAGGATATAAGGGCGTCCTTCAACGGTGATCGGAACCAACCGGCACATGGCCCATATGCTTTGATTGTCTGGGTTAAACCGTATGCGCCGCCGCATGCCATCTGAAGTCAGGTGTTGTGAAATATCGCCGATTTGTTTCACGCTGGTTTCGTCAGGGCCGAATGTGCGCTCAAGGAGATCAAGCAGTGTGGGTTCGGTCCAGAACAAAACGGCTGCATCGGTGGCCCAAACCACCCGGCGTTGATTGGAGTCCCACAGCCATGCAGCGCTGCCCCGCTCATAGACCTCTTTGAGAATATGTGTTGGTTGTTGTCCCACACTCTTACCCAACGCAAAACTGACGCTCAAGATGTTGCGCCTGAACGCCTTGTATATTCATTGATTCTACTCGCTTGGGGGCGTGGCGAGCTTTGTTTCTATCCAACTTATCTGAGTGACTTGCAGAAACCAAGAGAGGCTTTGAAGTATGGTTAATCGCATTCCCTCTGGCTCAGCCATTATCATCTATGAAACCAAGGGGTTAGTCTTTTGCCAGCGAGGATGCCATTTCGGCGGCTGCTTGAATTTCAGCCGCAATCTCTTCGGCCTCTTCCGGAGTAAAATCCATAGGCAATTCAAAGGCGCCGGATGTGATGAAGAGACGCACCATTCCCAAATCGGTGGGACCGATTTGCAATTCACCTTCTCGTTCTGTTTCAGTGTTAATGCCCATGCGGTCAGGTCCTCCTCGGCCATATTGCGTCATTGGCAGGGGAATAGCCTATTTTTCCTTGGTTTCCTAGCGTTCTTGCAGATGAACATATCATTCATCCGCGGTTCATCTCCGCATCGCTAGATCTAAACATGGTGGGCTAGGATGACAGAGATCGGCAGATCATGATTTATCGTATTGCCGCTGCAATTATTGCAGGGCTGACTGTAGGGACCTATGCGGTGTCGAGTGCACAGGACATCAGCATGCAGGCTGCCTTTGGTCAAATTGTGACGTCGATGTGGGATGGCGCTCGCGCCTTTGTTTTGGATGAAAATGGAGAAGGGCAAACCGCCACGGCATTAGGTGAAGACGCCTCTCCAGAAGAAATAGATCAGCTGATTAAAGACCTGCTTGCGGCCGAAGAGAGCACTGGTGAGAGCAGCGAAGAGGGCGCCCTAGATATTACGCCCGCCGTTTTGTCGTCACAAAAGGATACGAAGGCAGTACCCCAGCCTGCTATTAAAACGGTCAGTGCGACGGCCCCAGTGGCGGCCCCCGCAACAACCGGTCCCATACCCACTTCTGACCCTGTTTTGTTAGGCGAGTCTTATGTCGAACCCGTCTACAATGCTACTTATTACCAATCATATTCCGACCCTTGCGCGCCAGATGACTATGCGTGTTTCAATCAATGCGATGTTGCGAGTGATGGCTGTTGGTTTATGTGCGACCCTGAATACGAGGATTGTAATAATTGGCTGCAGAATTATGCGAGTACAGATGTTTATAACACCTACTATATTTATTATGATGAGCCCAATCGTTATGACGATTATGATTTATTCTATCGTCCGCAAAATGTTTTCTTCTTCTGGTTTAATCGCAGTATTTATTTTCGTTATAAGCCTTATGCCTCATCCCGGCGGTGGTTCTCTCCCCGTCATCGATACCGCAAACCATTGATCGATTTCAGAATTTGGTCATCGCGTTATTATGATCGCCCGCGCTATCGCGATGGATACCGTCCAGACCGTCATTGGGATAAATATGACCGTCATCGCCACGATCCAAACCGGCGTATTCGTGATTGGCGGAATGATCGCGATCGCGACCGTCATCGTGATAGGGACCGTGATCGTATTCGTGACCGAGATCGCGAGAGAGATAGAGACCGTAATCGACGTGCGGATGGTACGTCGCCACGGCGCATGGATGGGGATATTCCACCGCCTCAGTTGAGAAAACCGCAAGACATACGGGGTCAGAATACGGTCAATGGACGCAACCGCGACCGCAGCCGGGATCGCGGGCGCGATCAAAGGATTGCAGATGGATCAGGTGCGGCGGGGCTGGGTCGGCCACGCGATGGCAATAGGCGCAGTGAGGGCGCTACCGCCAATGATGCTGTCATGGCAATGCTCAAGCAACGCGGCTTAAATAATACGCAAGCAAAGCAGCTGATGAGCCAATTGTCACCGAAACAAGTCGAGGCGATGCGCACGTCTCTCGCGCGCAGTGCAGCATCATCAGCGCCGAAAGTGACAGACCAGAAGCCGGGTTTGTTTGGGCGTAAGAACGTTCATGATGCAAAGCGTTCGACGTCTAACACATCGACACGGAAAACCCAGGGTGGTGGAAAAACGCATAATCAGCGCAATCCACGTGCCAATAACAGGGCTGTGGTGGATTTGCTGAAACAACGGGGACTATCCGAGAAGCAAGCATCGCAGGCTGTAAAACACATGTCTCCGCAAGAGAGAAATGCATTGCGTTCCTCATTGCAGACAAACAGGGCGCAAACAAAAGGGCCTGACAAAACAAAATCAGACGGGCGGCAGACGGCACGCACATCGTTAAAAGCGAAACGCGGTGTATCTGGTGCGCCGAAAAAGACGACAGGTTTGCAACCCAATCGCAATATACCAGCGCGAAAAGCAACGCCAACGCCGCGTAAGAGGATGCCGTCCAAATCCGCATCTGTTGCGAAGAAAAATGGCGCTGATACCGGTGTTGTTGATCTCTTAAAGAAAAGAGGCCTTTCTGATCGGCAAGCGCGATCAGCCGTGTCGCATATGAGTGAACGGGATAAAGCGGCATTGCGTGCGGCGACAACGAAAGCACGGCCCGTGACCAAAAGTCAGCGTTCGTCGAAAGCAACGAAACCCAAAGTGACAAAATCACGCGCGCAATCGGCAAGAACATGGTCGCAGAAAAACAAACCCTCTGCTGCTAAAACCACGTCTCCACCGAAAAAAGTCAAGCCCCGCGCAACGCCTTCGCGCACGTCTCCCCCTAAACGATCTCGTGGTAATGCTTTTTCTCAACCGAGAAAGGCCACTGGGGTTGGGACGCCGAAACGGCCAACGCCATCTGCGGCACGCTCTCAACAAAAGCGCACTACCCCTCAACCGGCACAAGTGCATAAAAACAGACCGCCGCAGAAAAAGGCAAACCGCCCCCTGTCTCAAAAGCAGAAAAGCGCACAAACGTCTGCGCGGAAACAATCATCGAAGCAGCGCGGTTTTTCGCAAGCCTCTTCGGCGCGGAAACAATCTGCCTCGTCTCGAAAATCATCAAATAAATCTTCAAAAAATAAGGTGTCGCGCAAGGGCGGTAAGAATGGCAATGGAAAACGCGGCGGTAAGAAGCGCTAGATTAGTTTTCTGATCTTTTTTGCTTTATCCATGCCCCGATTAAGTCATTCACTTTCTCGGGTGCTTCTTGTTGAACCCAGTGCGAGACCCCAGGTAGTGTGTGCAAGGTAAAATCTTCGACAAATGCTTCCGTGCCTTGAGTGAGTTCAAGGCCGAGCGCTTTGTCTTCTTCTCCCCAGATCATCAATGTTGGTGTCGTGATCTGAGGCGGGGTTTGCGACCCTCGAAAGCCACCTGAACGTTGCACTAATCCCCGATAATAATTGATCATGGCGGTGGATCCATATGGCTGGCTGGGAGTGTAGCGATAGACTTTGAGGACGTGTTCTGGAAATGCACTCTTATCAACCGCCATAAGCCGAATGCTTTCACCCGTGAGAAAACCGCGCGCTGCAGACAGCGCAAAGTCGGGGATCCACGGTATTTGGAAAAAGAAGATATACCAGGAGCGCGCAATTTGCGGCCAGCGATAGACATGCTGCGCAAACACGGCAGGGTGCGGCACGTTGAGGATGATCAACTGCTGCAGCGGCCGGATTTGATGTATGGCGAAAGCCCAGGCCAGAACAGCGCCCCAATCATGGGCGATCAGTGTAATCTCCTTGGCGGCAGAGGCATCAATCAAGGCTGCCACATCGTCGAGCAATGTTGAAAACCCATAATGTTCTTTCCCACGAGGACGATCTGTATCGCCGTAGCCACGCAAACAAGGAGCCCAGACCCGATAGCCTAATGTCGCCAGATACGGCATTTGGTGACGCCACGAATACGCATGTTCGGGAAACCCATGCAGACAAAGGGCCAGGCGATCCCCCTCACCGCAAGTCAACGTGTCAAAGCGAAGCCCATTGGCGGAGATAAATGTGCGTTGGATGGCAGGATCAAGATCGGATAAATCGAGCATGGGGGCGTCTCTGGTCGCGGGTTGGGGTGCGCAATCCTGACATTTCTCCAGGGCGCAGAGCAAGGGCAGACTTTGGTTTGGAATCCTCTTGAAAGGGGCAAGAAAAGTGGTCCTGCCCTCTTGCTCTCGGCCACGGTTCAGAGTAGTTTCCGGCCTCACTTTGGGGCAAAATACCCCAATCTGCTCCTGTGCCGCCTTAGCTCAGTTGGTTAGAGCGCTGGATTGTGGATCCAGAGGTCCCCTGTTCGAACCAGGGAGGCGGTACCATCTTGTCAAATCTGCTCCTTTGATTTTGCATTCTCTTTCGCGGCTT
>JANQLI010000058.1 GCA_028280675.1 Alphaproteobacteria bacterium | reverse complement strand
TCGGCCTCGCTCTTGCCGCAAACGCCACATCGCGCATCCGTCTTGGCTATATGCCGGTGAGTCCTTATGAGCAGCTTCCCATGAAAATCGCGGACTCGCTCTTGACATTAAATGAACTGTCAAATGGGCGCGCAACTATTCTTCTTGGTGGGCTTGGGAAATCATCCATGATGGCCATGGGTCTCACCCCGAACCGTCGCCTTCGTGCCATGCGTGAGTGCATTGATATTGTGCGCGCCGCCGCGAGTGGAGTCGTAACGTCATACGATGGCGAGATGTTTCATGCAAAAGGAGATTATGCCTCTTGGGTCAAAGCTCCAGCGCCGCAAATTTATATTGCCGCAAACAAAGAACAAATGCTGCGTCTGGCGGGAGAGTACGGCGATGGCGTCATGCTGAGCGACATTGTCGCGCCACACTTTGATGAAGTGATGGGCCATTTACACGAAGGATTCGATCGCGCAGGCAAAGATGTCTCAGACTATCGCGTCAATAACTTCTGGGCGTGGCACGTCAAAGAGGACAAACAGGCCGCTATCAATGAAGCAAGACAAGAGCTCGTTTGGCGGGGAGCCTTACAGCGCTGGCATATGGCACCGTTTCTCAGCGACGAGGAATGCGCCCTTGTCGAAAAGAATTGGCATAACTTCCTTCAGGCTTTCATCACCAAAACGCCTGTGATCGAAAATGTTCCGGAGGATATCATTCGCAAACTCCTCGACAATCTCACCCTCACAGGGGGTCTTGATGACATTGATCATATCATTGCCCGTTTAAAAGCTCTGGAAGCGGAAGGGCAAAACGAAATCGCTCTTCGTCTGCATGCCGATCCTGCGGAAGCCATAAAACTGATTGGACACTATATCGTGCCCGTCTTGAGCTAAGATGCTGACCCATTGCGCCAATACGAGTCCCATTTCGTATCGACAAGCGCAAAGGCATCGGGCGCGCCTTGCTGCAGAAGGACACGCGAGATTTCTGGCCACACGTCTGGTCCCCCTTCTTGAGGCAACTGTCTTGTTGCATCGATAATCATTTTACTGGTCACGCCACGCTTAGGCGCGCTGGGGTCGAGCACCATGCCTTTGGTTTGCGGAATGATCAGGCCTGCGGGGTGCGGTTGCCATCGTGTCCCCACCGCATGCATCACTGCCGACATATTCAAAATATCGACATCCTCATCGACAACAATAATCACCTTGGCGAAAAACTTCCCCGCAGCAACAAATTGCCCTGCCGTGATGCCTTCCCCCGGAAAGCGTTTATCAATGCTGATAACGGTAATGCCTGTTGCATCGTTCGGTGAATACATTTCCACCATATTCGGAATCATTTTTTTGAACTTAAGTGTGTCCGCCGCTTCGGTGAGCGCACCTGGCGTTAACTTGACCACGCCAGCAAAAGCATTCACAAACCATGGATCATGACGATGGGTAATGGCATCCACAGTCATGACAAAGTTTTGCGGTTTCTTGAGACCCATATAGCCGTAAAGCTCGCCGTAAGGGCCTTCTTCTTCCATGTCGAAGGTCACAGTGCCTTCGAGAATCATTTCCGCTGTGGCAGGCACCTGTATGTCACTGGTTTCACATTTCACAAGTTCCACAGGGCGCCCCATTAAACCGCCAACAACCTCAAGCTCATCTTCGCCAGGCCGCGTCAGTTTAGACGCACTTAAGGCAGACGTCAGCGGATCAACGCCGAGCGCCAAGGCCACCTTCACTTCTGTTTGACCACGCCGCTTGTGCGCCATGAGGATCTGCCACCCGCCTTGCCCAATCTCGGTATTAAACCCGATCCGGTTCGGCCCTTTGACCTGACAGCGATAGGTCGCCACATTACGCCCTAGGTCCGGGTCTTCCATAAAAATTGAGGCGGTGTTGATATAGGACCCAGCATCACCTGGGTTTGTCTGCAAAAACCGAAATGCTGTGATGTCTATATCATCACCTCTGAGAATGACCTCCTTACACGGAGTATCTCCGACTTCAAACGGAACGGGCTTTATGCGATCCCAACGTGCGGCAGGACCAGCGCTTTGCATGACATAGTCACGAGAGGCACGAAACATCTCACCCTGATCATTCGTGACATTTGGCACGCCAAAGACCATGGCATCCGCATCCCAGCCTGGAAAGATGTTCCCAAGGATTGGCCCCTTTTTCCACTCACCCCCCACCTTGATACGTTCAATTAAGAAAGCGGGCGCCGCGTCATAACCATGCCTTTCGATCAAACGATAGGCAAATGCTGTCGCCTCATACGCATCTTGATCCATCTCTGGAATCCGTAATAAGCGGCCGCGTGCTTCAAGCGCAGCGATATAGTCTCGTAATGTAAGGTAAGGGCCGGTTAGCGCGACATTCTGTGTCATTCTTGCGTTCTCTCCCATGGTTCATGCGCGTGTTAACGCATCTCCATACAGAATGAGTTTAGGAGAGACATTGTCCATTTCACAAGAGTTGAGTTGGCAAGCTTGCCGCTCAATGGCACAGGGTTCTGCGCGAGATTAAGAGCTCATCTGCGATGTGCTTGCACGAATCGTGCGTGACTTTGGCAGGTACACTGTGATTTCTGTTCCGGTTCCCAACACACTATTGATCGTGAGCGTCCCGCCATGCAGCTCTATGAATGACTTGCTGAGTGGCAAACCGAGCCCGGTTCCTTCGTAATTGCGGTCACGCGGGGTATTGGCGCGGCCAAAAGGCGCCAACACCTTTTCAAGTACATGTGCAGCAATACCGATGCCCGTATCGGCTACGACAATCATCACACCGCCATCGCGCACGCACGAAACAGAAACCGTGACATTGCCACCTGCATCAGTGAATTTGATGGCGTTACTGACAAGATTAAGCAGGACTTGTTTCAGTTTCCGGCGATCCGCGTTTAAACGCGGAAGACCCTCTGCCAACTCCACCCGAACATTGACTCCGGCATGTTGCGTGCGTTCATGGGTAAGAGACATTGCCGATTGAACAATATCTTCAATATCAACCACTTCTTCTAAAAGGTCGAGCTTACCTGCCTCAACTTTAGAGACATCCAGAATATCATCAATAATGCTCAGGAGATGTTCCCCTGACGCAGCAATATCACGAGCATATTCTTTGTACTTCACATGTCCCAAAGGACCAAAGACCTCTTTTTCCATCGTCGTTGAGAACCCAATGACCGCATTCAAGGGCGTACGTAATTCATGGCTCATGTTAGCCAAAAAGGCCGTCTTCGTGCGGCTCGACATTTCGGCCTCATCTTTCGCAACAGCCAATTGATGCGTTAATTGCTCTTGGATGGCATGCTCTTGCTCAAGTTCCTCATAGGCACGTTGCAAAGACATTTCCACCTTGCTGCGCTCCTGTAAATTTTGCCGAAACACTTCCAGTGTGCGGGCTATGCGGCCAAACTCATGGTGTTTTTGATAGACAGGGACATCAATATTATGTTTCCCCTCCATCAACGATTCCATCACATCGCTCAATTCGTTCATTGGCTTGATAAGATCGACCTTCACGAAGACGCGAACAATGACCAGTGTAATCATGCCAATAACAAACATCACAAGTATTGTCGAAAGTGCTGAATTACTGCCCGCAATCGTAATATCCCGCAATGTATGAATACGGATGAGGACCTCAGCTTGACCAAGCATATTCGGAATAGCCGCATAGGTAAGGATGTGACCATTCTCAAATTTTTGGATCGTTTTGGTGTAATCTTTTTGCAAAGATCCCCAATCTTCAAGGGAAAGTCCCAAATCTAAATCATGTCCGAATATGAAATCGACTTCGCCTTGCACCTGACGTTCGAATCTTTCAATGTCTTGCTGAGAGAGGAGACGGCCAAGAACAATTGTGCCTGCAGACGGTAGGGAATCACCATTACGCAAAATGCGGTGCGTCACGATCAGGACAGGTCCTTGTGAGGTTGTCATGAGCCCAGAAAAAAAATTGGTATCCTGCTGACCATCGGCAAGATATGTTTGCAATGTTGTGGGAACGTCATGGAATATCTCATCGATTGAGATTTCGGTATCATTCACCGCACGCCCCATTGACCAAACAAGATTATTTTGACTGTCGTAAATGAGGAAGAGATGAAGATCCAACTCTTCTAGGGTGTCATAAGTCAAATTGAACTGTTGATATGCATCTTTCTGTGAAGGATCTGGCCCCATAATAAAATTATAGGTTTCTGCCGATACGCCCCACTCAATTGCATTCAAACGCAAGTCTCTTATTTCAGCACGAAATACGCCTTGAATGCGCCGCACATCCTGATCAGCCCTTTCTTGTTCAAGTTCCGCGAACGCGGGCATGATAAAGCTATACAAAACAGCATAATTCACGGCTGCTGTCGCCACCAGCAAGACAAACGTGAAAATGATGACTTTGAACTTGAGCGTCATGACGATTAACGGCGTCCCTCAATTCCTCAATCGATGAAGCGTAGCCGAAAAGGATGAAAAAATAGGTAACCCACTCAAAAACAAAGGGATTTTTACCTCTCGTTAAGCTCTTGCCGCGTGTTGTGCGTCCTGGAGCAAGGCTAGGAATACGGATGCTGCGGATACGTCCGCAGATTAGACATAATCAAGCCATGCATAGGCAGACCATGAGGCGAGGTTTAGATTTCATCCCCATAGGGGACACCCATAAAACTGAGTTGAGAGAGACACACAATGAGCCTAAATGACAGCGATGCCATCTGTTATTCCGCCATGGCATTGCAAGTGAATTGCCACGCCGTTAACCATCATACATCGGTTGAATCGTCACGGGCAGCCGTTATGGAAAATGTCAAACGTATTTGCGCCCAAGTCATGGGGTGTAAAAACTTCGTTAAATTTTTCCAAGGCACCGATCTGAAACTGGTTGCTCTTCCCGAATTTGCCTTTACTGGCTTCCCTTTTGGACAAAGCCACGCGCTGTGGCAAAAAATGGCTGCTTTTGAGCATAATGGCCCAGAGTTCGATGTCTTAAGTAAAACAGCGCAAGACGCAGGCCTTTATCTTGCGGGTAACGCCTATGAGGTTGACCCTAATTTTCCGGAAATATATTTCCAAACCAATTTTATCATTGCGCCAAATGGTGACATCATCCTTCGCTATCGCCGTTTAACGTCGGCATTTGAACCAACCCCACATGATGTCTGGGATAAGTATCTCGATATCTATGGCATGGACGGCATGTTTCCTGTCGCAAAAACTGACATCGGTAATTTAGCGTGTATTGCATCGGAAGAAGTGAACTGGCCCGAAATGTCACGGCTGCATGTGTTACGCGGCGCTGAAATTCTGATTCACCCCAATAGCGAACCTGGGGTCTCTTATGAAAGCGGGCGCGATCTTGCAAAACGCACGCGCGCTTATGAAAACATGGCGTATTTTATTTCACCCAACACGTCCAACATCGACGGTAGTGTTGTGCCCGCATATACCTGCACTGGCCTTTCTAAAATCGTCGATTATACAGGACGGATCATGGCGGCTGCCGCTGATGGCGGTGAAAGTCAAACTGCAAACGCCGTTCTCGAAATTAACGCGCTGCGGCGCTATCGCCGCCGTATCGGCATGGCTAACCTTCTTGCACGTCAACCAGTTGATCTCTATGCCGCTGCCTACGCAGCCATATATCGTCATCCGGGTAATTGCTTCCTCAAAGAAGGTGAAATTGACGTCCCAGAAGAGAAAAGCTTTTACAGAGACCGTCAGGCGAAAGTCATCGCCGAGATGGAGAAAAAAGGCTGGATTTAAGTTGACCTCTTGTGCCTCTCGGGGGAGACTCACTCAAAATCCCAGGCAGAATAACCACTATATCGATAAGGGCAATTGACATGACAGGCGTCTCACAAGCTAGCGTATCGCGTCGCGGTTTCATGAAATCCTCAAGTGCGGCGATTGCGGGCGGCCTTGCACTGCAATATGCAAACACCTCCGCCTTAGCGCAATCGGCAAGCGAAAAAAGTTATCAGAAATTCGAAGATCTTTACCGCGAAAAGTGGACCTGGGATAAAGTCTCACATGGCACACACGGAACCAACTGCACCGGAAACTGTGCGTTTAATGTCTATGTCAAAAACGGTGTTGTGTGGCGCGAAGAACAACAAGCTAATTACGAAGCATCAGAAGAAGGCCTGCCGGATTATGGTCCGCGTGGCTGTCAAAAGGGTCTCCGTCATCACAAATATATGTATGGATCACAACGCATCCTTTATCCCATGAAACGCATCGGCGAACGCGGCGAAGGCAAATGGGAACGCATCACATGGGATCAAGCTCTCAGCGAAATTGCGGATAAGTTTATCGACTATGCGACAGAGGTTGGCGTTGACTCCATTAGTTGTGGCATCGGCACACAAATGGTGGTGAAACGGACCGGCTTTTCATCTGTGATGCGCTTTGGCGCCACCACCGGTATTCAAGTGCCAGAAAGTTTTGCAGCCGTGGGGGATCTGCCCCTTGGTGTGCAAGCGACATTGGGTCAGAACATTATTGGCGATTCGATGGGCGCCGTCTTTAAAGCCAAAACGATTTTGATTTGGTTCTGCAATCCCGCGGTGACGCGTATTCCGGATGCGCATTTCTTTTGGGAAGCACGCTATAATGGTTCGAAAGTTATCGCCATCTCACCAGAATTCACACCAACGGCAATGCATGCCAACCGCTGGGTCAATCCATTGCCAGGCACCGATGGTGCGTTGGCCATGTCGATGATCGATACGATTTTAAAAGATGGCACATACAAAGCAGATTATATCAAAGAACAAACCGACCTGCCGTTTTTGATCCGCACAGACAACGGCAAGTTCCTGCGCGGATCAGATTTGCCGACACCGCCTGACGTCGAAGCACCTGACAACCTGTATCACGTCTGGGATGAAGCGACAGGTGCCATTGCAGCGGCACCGGGCACGGGCAAACCCTACGCGCCGCGCATGCCAGGGGATCACGGAACACCGGGCACGCTCGACCTTGGGGAGCTGAACCCCGCGCTTGAAGGCACGTGGACTGTTGAAACCAAAGACGGCCCAATAGAAGTCACAACGGCGTTTGCCATCTTGAAAAAACGCTGTGCAGAAGAATATACCCCTGAGCAAACACAAGAAATCACAACACTCAATCCTGAAGTTGTCCGCACCATCGCGCGCGAATTTGCGGAAGCCGAACCGGCCATGATTTTCTCAGGCTATGCTGCGTGTAAATGGCGGAACGGCGATCTCCTGCAAAGAGCGTTTCTTCTGCTCCTGTCCCTCACAGGAAACCTTGGCGTCGAAGGCGGCAATCTGCAAATCACAAACCTTGGCGAAGCCGGCGGCATCGCCACATATGTGTTCGCGGATGTCGGCCCCGTGGTGCGCGTCGCATCGGGGGCAAATCTCGATTACGAACACGGCAATATGAAAGCCCTGAATGCCGAGATATATGGCGATGACCTCGCCAATGAGATTGACGACCATTACCAAGAAGCGCTCGAAAAGAATTGGATTCCGAAACACGCCCGCGTGCCGTGGAAGATGGCCTTCTTCACCGGCGAGAATGGTGCAAACTGGCGCGCATCCGGTAAACGTTGGCGCAAAGAAGCGTTTGAGAAAATCGAAACACTGGTCGCTGTCTCCACCGATATGGGCACAACACAACTTTATTCAGATTACGTGCTGCCTGTTGCGCACCATTATGAGCGTATCGACTTCATCACCGAGCCCCGCACCCCGTATGTGCAGTGTCTTGATGCCGCGGTACCGCCGCTCGGCGAATGCGTGGATGACTTCACCGTCTGGCACCGCGTGACAAAAGCCATTCAAGAACGCGCTATTGAACGCGGGGTGCAGCCCATTGATGACATGTTCTATGGCAACCTTGTCAAACGTGATCTGACCAAATGCCATGATCTCTACACCCATAATGGTAAGGTCGATACAACCAAAGATCTGATTCAAATGCTGATCGACAACACACCGGGTCTGCCTAAAGTTTCCTTTGATGAATTGGCTGCGGCTGGGAAACTGCGCGTTGATGGAGCGGATACAGTTGTTTATGATGAGAACTCCCCTTATGTTCCAAGTCCGACATTAAATGTACGGAAGAAAAACAGCTACCCTACACTGACGGGCCGTCAGCAATATTACATTGACCATGATTGGTTCTTGAAGTTCGATGAAGCGTTACCCGCCCATCGCGATCCATTGAAAATTGACGGTTACCCCTTACAGATGATGATGGGTCATGCACGCCACGGCATTCACTCCATGTGGCGTGATGACAGTTTGATGGTCAGCTTGCAACGCGGTGAACCGGATGTGTATGTGGGGCCGAAGGAAGCGGCGGAACGCGGCGTGGAAGACGGCGATTTGATCAAAGTCTTTAATCCGCTTGGCTACTTCATCGCCCAAGCGCATGTTAC
>JANQLI010000055.1 GCA_028280675.1 Alphaproteobacteria bacterium | reverse complement strand
CTTCGCGGTAGCCATTGGTAGTGGGATAGCGGCGGTCGCGTCCAAAGTTCCGTGTGCCGATTTTCACACCTGGCGGCGCTTGGCGGCGTTTATACTCGGCCACATATAATAAGTGTTCGATGCGCTTGACCGTCGTCGCCTCATGTCCGCGCGCCACGATGTCATCAACGCCCATTTCCTCTTCGACCAAGCATCGCAAGATATCGTCAAGAACGTCATACGGCGGCAAACTATCTTCATCCTTTTGGCCTTCACGCAATTCCGCCGTTGGCGGTTTACTGATAATGTTCTGCGGCATCACAGTGCCGTCAGGTCCTAGAGCGCCTTTTGGTTTCTGCGCGTTGCGCCACTCAGAGAGGGCAAAGACGTCAGTCTTATACACATCTTTCAGTGCGTTATACCCGCCACACATATCACCATAGAGCGTCGCATACCCCACCGACATTTCCGACTTGTTGCCTGTCGTCAACACCATGTGACCGAACTTATTCGACAGCGCCATAATAATGACGGCCCTTAAACGCGATTGAATATTTTCTTCCGTCGTGTCTGCTGCTAGGCCTTTGAACTGTTCCCCTAACATATTGTCATAGGCCGTAACCGCTTCGGTGATGGGAATCACATCATAGGGAACACCCAACATCTTGGCGCAGGACGCCGCATCATCCAGACTCTCTTGACTGGTATAACGCGACGGCATCATCACACAATGCACACGATCCGCCCCCAAAGCATCGACCGCAATCGCCGCGCTAAGGGCGCTATCGATCCCACCGGAGAGTCCGAGCACGACACCTGGAAAGCGGTTCTTCTCGACGTAATCTTTAAGTCCTAACACACAAGCTTGGTAGATCGCCTCATAGCCTTGGTCTAGCGCAACTAAGTCCCCTTGTGCACAAGACCACCCTTTGTCATCGCGGGTCCATGTCGTTGTGACAACCGCCTCTTCCCATTCCGGCATTTGCACGACGAGAGTCCGGTCAGCATTGAGTACAAAACTCGCGCCGTCGAAAACCAGCTCATCCTGCCCGCCGAGCTGATTGAGATAAGCCAATGGCAATCCACATTCCGTGACGCGCGCCACCGCATGATTCATGCGCAGATCACGCTTGGCGGTATTAAAGGGCGACCCATTCGGGACAATCAGAATTTCAGCGCCTGTCTCCTCAAGGCACTCAACCACATCCTCCTGCCACATATCCTCACAAATCGGCACACCGAGGCGCACGCCCCGAAAGTTGATCGGCCCAGGCATGGGACCACGATCAAAGACGCGCACTTCATCAAAAACACCATAATTCGGGAGATGCACTTTGAAACGCAAGGATGCGATTTCACCGTCTTGTAAGAGGGCGACAGCGTTATAGAGTTTGCCACCTTCGGCCCACGGCGTGCCCATCAATATGTCCGGACCATCGCCTTCTGTAATGGTTGCAAGCTCGACCAACGCCACCATGGCTTCTTCGACAAAAGACGGCTTGAGAACGAGGTCTTCCGGTGGATAACCAATCAGGAACATTTCACTGAACACGATAAGATCTGCATCAGCAGCTTGCGCACATGCGACCTTTGCTTTCATCGCATTGCCATCAATATTCCCAACTGTGGGATTGAGCTGCGCGAGCGCTATCGTGAGTTTATCCGTCATAGCAATGTCTTAGCGGCTCTCTATCATGGGGACAAGGGGGGATTGTCCTGGCGCAACAATGGTGAAAAACTGCCCTTTCACATGATGGCAAAGAAGAGGAAATGCACATGAACAAGGATATTTCAACCATCGACGGGCAATGTCATTGCAGTAAGGTACAGTTTACCGTGACGTTGACCGACGGACTCCATACGGCGTGGCGATGTAATTGCTCGCTCTGCCGCATGCGCGGCGCGATTGCCGTCTCAACCAACTTAGACGACATCACCATTCACACAGGTGCGGATAATCTCTCACTTTATCAATTTAATACAAAGACGGCGAAACACTATTTTTGTTCAACGTGTGGCATTTACACCCATCACCAACGCCGCTCAAATCCCAATCAATATGGGATAAACGTGGCGTGTTTGGATGGCCTCAGCCCATTCGACTTTGCGGAAGTAGACGTGCTGAACGGCGCCAATCATCCCCGTGACACACGCAATTCACCTCATGCCGATCATGTGGGCGTGCTGAAATTCATTCCTGCCGATTGATTATTCTACGGCACAGAAAAACTCGTCACCGGTTACATCTGCCGCTCTGGGACAGACAATGGTCCGCAAAGCCACAACGCGCGCCTGTAAATCTTCGCCCCATCGCCGAAGGTCCGCAAGATCAGGCTGCATGGTTTTATCTTTCTTGGCCCAACCCGGTAAATAGCTGCCTTTGCAATCCTCCCCGCTCAACCAGCCCTCGTCGCAGGCTTGAATCTGTAAGATGTTATAACGGAAGAGAACATAATTGAGTTGCTGAAACAGATCTTCCGAAGCCCCCGCCATACTCTCTAGGTCGTTGTCTGCGGACGGCCTATTCGGCGCAAGCACGGACATGGCATCCCCCGCTTGATCCGTCATCACCCCAAGGCGCCCAATCTCAATGCTCACTTCGAACAGATCGGCGGTTTGGGTGTCGGGATCAAAATCTGGGGTGGTACAGGCCGTCAAAAGACTTGTGGCTATGGCGGTAAAAAGAATGGATCTTAAACGCATAGAACTCTCCCTCACATCCATCGAAAGTGTGAGAAGGAAAGATGGTCATGATAAGGCGCATAGCCAATATTTACGATATGCCTGACCTATGCATACTAAAAGATTGTATTTACAGCGCATTTATGACGGTCGTCGCCACCCGTTCGGCTTGCGCATTTGTCATGTAGGGATGCATGGGCAGCGAGAGAATTTTCTGGCTCAACATCTCACAGACAGGCAATCCGCCCTCCGGCGCGTATTTCTTAAACGCCTGCATTTGATGCAAAGGCTGCTGGTAATAAATTGCTGATGGAATGTTGTCCGCATTTAACGCCGCTTGAACCGCATCACGATTATCGACGGTGATAGAATAAAGACCATACCCGCTTTCGGTATCTTCCGGCGGGATAGGCAGCGAAATCTTTTGACTCAGAATGTCTTCATAAATCTTTGCAATCTCTTTGCGGCGTTTGAGTTCATCTTCAAAGATGGATAACTTCACTAAAACGATGGCGGCCTGCAGGGAATCCATACGCCCATTTGTGCCAACACGGACAGATTCTTTGCGCGCCTCATCCGTCCCGTGCCAGCGAATAGACCGCCATATATCGGCGCGTTCTTTACTGTCACTAAATATTGCACCGCCGTCGCCATAACAGCCCAGCGCTTTCGCCGGGAAGAAGCTGGTCGAGGTCATATGACACAAATTCCCAACCCACTTGCCGTTTTGCTTGCCGCCAAAACTTTGCGCCGCGTCACTCAAAACCGCAAGACCATGCTTTCCAGCAACAGCACCGATCGCCGGGTAATCGGCTGGTAAGCCAAAAAGGTCCACCGGAATCACCATTTTTGGCTTCAGCTTGCCTTCCGCAATGACAGCTTCGATCTTTGCTTCCAAATCAGTCGCATCTATATTGAAATTACTGGCATCCACATCAACAAAAACAGGGGTAGCGCCCGCCATCAAAACCGCGCTTGCAGTGGCGTTATAGGTGAATGCAGGAATAAAGACAGCATCGCCATAGCCGATCCCCTCACCCATCATCGCAATTTCAAGCGACTCGGTCCCGTTGCCCGCAAGAACCACATCGGCGGCTCCCGTCCACTCGGCAAGTTCTTTTTCAAGCTCCAGCACTTCCGGACCGTTGATATATTGGCCATGGTCCAGCACCGCTTTAATCCGCGCGTCGATCTCTGGACGTATAGCCGCTTGTTGAGCTTTTAAATCAATAAAGGCGATAGGGTCGTTCTGTGACATCGGTCGTCCCGCTTCTGGTCTTCTTGGTTTGTTGATGCTCGCTTATGCTGCGATGCTTTCTGTAATCTTTAAAGCTGTTTCAAGGGCGCGTCGGGCTTGCCCGCCTGTAATTTTTGGCGCATGCCCCAAGCGCACACTTTCGACAAAAGCGCGAATGCCGTATCCCAATGGGTCATTGAGAATATGCTGGCTCTCTTCATCGCCCTCAAAAACAGAATGGAGCTCCGCATCTGTGGAATTACTTAGTGTGCGATTGATAAAGTCGATCTCAATCACACCATCAGGATATACCAAACGCATATCGCGTTGGCGTTCATCAGCAATGCGGCTTGCCAGGACGCTGACCTGACATCCGTCTTCCATCGTAAGCTGCGCATCCACCTCATCGGGAAATGAACCGTGGATCGTTTTAGCTGTGGCGCTCACATCTGTGATAGGAGAGCGATTGACTTGGTGAATCAAATCAAGATCGTGAATCATCAGATCGAAAACGGCGCTCACATCCATCGCCCGCCCGGTAAAAGGTCCGCAACGCCGCGCACGAATTTCAGTTGGCGCTACATCCCTCTTCAAAACGCCGAAATCTTCAAATACATAACGTTCCTGATGGCCGACTTGCAGGACAACATCTTTTTCTTGTGCGAGCCCGATCAACTCATCCGCATGCGCAAGATCAAGGGCAATGGGTTTTTCCACCAGAGCATGTTTTCCCGCATGTAAAGCCTGCGCAGCAAGTTCGTAATGAAAGGCCGCAGGTGCGGTGATACTGACCGCATCTATATCCGCCAATAACGCATCAACACTTTCATAGGCTTGAACGCCTAACTTTTCAGCCAACGCAGATGCAGATTCTGGTACGGAATCAAACACCCCCACAAGATTAGCGTTCGGATTTTCCGCGTGTTTTTGTGCATGAAGGCCGCCAAAAAAGCCGCAGCCAATCACGCCCACATTCAATTGCTCAGTTGTGGTCACAAATATTGCCCCCGCCGCTGACTTCCCTGCGCCCCATAGCCTCGCATAGGGAGAGTTCCGGCCTTTTTATACATCGTCGATGGGAGATACACACTATTCATCGCAAATTCTCAAGTCTCCGTGAGTCAACAAATGTTGGCAAATATTTCACCTGCGGACCTCCTTATAACCCTTTATAATATAATGATAATTTTCTATTGGTCGCGCTGTGAGACAGGCCCCAGATCTGCTTGACTGCGAACTCCTCTCAAAATTATGGTTACGTCTCAGAAGCTCTGACGTGGCTAGTAAAACTAAAAAAAGCCCGCAAAACAAAATACGATGAGGTAGGAATCCAATCACATGACCATTCACATGCCCAAACATCAAGTCGCACTTTTCGCTGCTGCCCTGCTGATCTGCACATCCATCATTGGTCTTCCCTTGATAGCAGGCGGACACATGCAAAGTGAAAAAACAGATCATAGCTCCCATAATATGGATGGCATGGACCATAGCTCTCATGGCGCGAAAAAGGCCGAAGGAATGGATCATAGCTCCCACAGTTCCATGGATCATGGCGGGCACCAAATGACTCCAGAAATGATGCAACAATTACGTGATCGTATCCCCCTTTATCAACGACTTAACGATCAACAAATCATGCTGAACATGCGCATGATGCCACCAAACGGGAATATGTATGTAAGTGATACAGCAGTAAATGGAGAGTTTGGTATTCTCGCCATTTCTCACGGTTTTAGCGGCAGCGGCAATGAAGAACTGCGTGATGAATTTATACCGCTTTCAACAATTTTCCCGACCGCTATCGGTTATGGCATGAGCATGATGTCCTCTTCTCATATGCAAGAGGCCGTGGATCAACTGACCGCCAAGGGCGTGAAGAAGATCATTATCATGCCTATGGTGTCGGTGAGGTATGGCTCAATGATGGATCAATTCAATTACATCTTTGGCGATCGCCCGGAAGGGGCTTACGCGGATGTCCCTAAAATCAAAACCAGCGCCAAACTGGTCATGGCGAGCACACCTGGGGATAGCCCTGAAATCGCGACGATCCTTATCGATTACGCACGCGAGTTCAGCGAAAACGAAGCGAATGAAGATGTCATGATCCTTTCTCACGGGCCAGAAGGTGATAAAGACAATGAACTGGAATTAGGTATCCTCGAAAATTTGTCTGAGATCATACGTACAGAAACAGACTTCAACTCCGTTCAAGCGTTCACCATCCAAGATGACGCCATACGACCTATCCGTGCGGCAAACGTAAAGAAAATGCGTGAGCACATTGAAAAATCCACGAGCGAAGGCCGCAAAGTGATTATCGTCACCAATCTGCTGACCTCAGTTAATTTATCGGAAAAAATTCGTAAGGATCTCGCAGGTCTCGACTTCGAAATCAGCGCAAAAGGCCTTATGACGCATCCACGGTTCAGAAAATGGATGGACCGCACTGTCATGGGAGCGAGCTTCAGGTAAAATCATTTGAAATGCAAAAAGGGCGGCTCGCATGCCGCCCTTTTTCATTTTAGGGTATTTTTGCTAAGAGGCTTTGACGTGTGCGCCCGCATCACGCTCTTCTTTAATGGCCTCAGCCAAGAGGAAGGCAAGTTCAAGCGCCTGATTGGCGTTCAACCGCGGATCACAGTGGGTGTGATAACGCGACGAAAGATCATCTTCCGTAAGCGCATGCGCTCCGCCAATACACTCCGTCACGTTTTGCCCGGTCATCTCCACATGAATACCACCTGCATATGTGCCTTCAGCTTTATGCACCGCAAACACGTCTTTGACTTCTTTTAAGATGCGATCAAAGGGCCGCGTTTTATAACCGGTTGAGGCCTTAATGGTATTGCCATGCATCGGATCACATGACCACACCACATGCCGCCCTTCGGCCTTCACCTTACGCAACAGCTTTGGCAAATGCTCAGTCACATTATCAGCCCCGTAACGGGTGATTAGTGTGAGGCGTCCAGGGTCATTGTCTGGGTTAAGAAGATCGATCAAGCGGATCAACTCATCCGGATCAAGACTTGGCCCGCATTTCATGCCGATCGGGTTTTGCACACCGCGTAAAAATTCGACATGCGCGCCATCGGGCTGCCGTGTCCGATCACCGATCCACAGCATATGCGCTGATGTGTCATACCATTCACCGGTTGTCGAATCGACGCGGGTCAATGCTTGCTCATACCCCAGCAGCAAAGCCTCATGGCTGGTATAAAGTTCTGTGCCATGCAATTGCGGTGTGCTTTCCGCATCGATACCGCACGCATTCATAAAGTCGAGTGCTTCTTCAATACGGTTGGCGAGATCTTCATACCGCGCCCCTTCGGGACTATCGGCCACGAAACCGCGGTTCCAACGGTGCACATATTCAAGACCGGCATAACCGCCTGTCGCAAACGCGCGCAGCAAATTCAATGTCGCCGCCGCTTGACTATAAGCACTCACCATGCGCTCAGGATCAGGAACGCGCGCGCCACTTTCAAACTCAATACCGTTAATGATGTCACCGCGATAACTTGGCAGCTCCGTGTCACCTTGCGTCTCGGTGTCGGCAGAGCGTGGCTTCGCAAATTGCCCTGCAATACGGGCAACTTTAACGACCGGTACTGCCCCTGCATAGGTCAACACCACCGCCATCTGCAAAAGCGCACGGAACGTATCGCGGATATTATCCGGATGAAATTCTTTAAAGCTTTCAGCGCAATCGCCCCCCTGAACCAGGAACGCCTTCCCTAAAGCCACATCGCCCAAGCGCTTCCGTAAATCACGCGCTTCGCCAGCAAAAACCAGCGGCGGATACTGCGACAAACGTTCTTCCGTCTCACGCAACTTCGCCTGATCCGGATAGGTTGGCACTTGTATAATCGGCTGGTTGCGCCAGCTCTCTGGTGTCCATTTCTGTGTCATGGTGTTACTCACTTCAACATCACTCGCCCACCATCCTAACAGATGGAAGGCCGTTTCGCCCGGCTATATAGGGGAAAGTCGCCCGGATTACCAGGACAAGAGGCCAATCCGCGTAAAAATCAGACGTTTTCCGCCAAATACCGCCAATCTAGCCCTTTGAAGAGGATTAACCCTGCCATGCCTCACGCAAGGTGACCAACTCTTCCGAGGACGTCGGGTGGACCGCCACTGTCTGATCAAACTGGGCCTTGGTCGCGCCCATCTTCATCGCCACCCCAGCGAGCTGGATCATCTCACCCGATGCGGGCCCCATCAAATGCACACCGAGGACCTTATCCGTGTCGCCATCAACAATGAGTTTCATCAGCGTTTTTTCATCCCGGCCGGTGAGCGTATGTTTCAGGGCGCGAAAACTGGTTTTGTAAATATCTATATTTGAGTAGGCCGCGCGGGCTTCGGTTTCCGTCAACCCGCACGTACCCAATTCCGGCTGTGAGAAGACCGCCGATGGGATCATGTCATGATCGACTTTGATAGGATTATTGTTGAAGACGGTTTCAGCAAAGGCCTGTCCTTCACGGATGGCGACAGGCGTTAGGTTCACGCGATTGGTGACATCGCCGACAGCATAAATATTCTCGACGCTGCTTTGCGAATAAGAATCGACTTTCACTGCACCGCTGCGGTCCACTTCAACACCCGCATTCTCCAATCCAAGCCCGTCCGTGTACGCCTTGCGTCCAGTCGCAAACATCACAAGATCGGTCTCGACAATATCGCCTGTGGACAGGGTGACAGCATAAGCGTCACCACTCTTGTCAATGGATTGAATGGTTGTTTGCGTATGCACAGTGATGCCTTTCTTGGCGATCTCAGCATGCACGCCTTCCCGTAAATCATCATCAAACCCGCGCAGGATTTCCTCGCCGCGATAGATAAGGCGGGTCTCCACACCAAGCCCATGAAAGATGCCTGCAAATTCAACAGCGATATACCCGCCGCCATAAACCATGATGCGCTTCGGTAAGTCCTCAAGATGAAAAGCTTCATTCGATGAGATAGCAAACTCATGCCCTGGGATAGAGGTGTCCATAAAGGGCCAGCCACCGGTGGCGATCAATATATATTTCGCTGTAATGTCGCGCCCTTCATTGACCAAATGCACCGTATGCGCATCTTTGAGGATCGCGCGGTCTTGAATAATCTCCACACCGGCTTTCTCAAGGTTGCGAATGTAAATGCCATTCAGACGATCAATCTCTTTATCTTTATTCGCAATCAGAGTTGTCCAAGAAAATGACGGCGCAGGCACAGACCATCCAAATGCTTCCGCATCCTCAAATTCTTCATGGAAATGGCTAGCATAGACGAAGAGCTTCTTCGGCACACACCCACGGATCACACACGTGCCGCCAACACGGTATTCTTCTGCGACAGCCACCTTCGCTCCATATTGCGCAGCAATACGGCTTGCCCGCACCCCGCCTGAGCCCGCGCCGATGGTAAAGAGGTCATAATCATATGTTGTCATGGAAGAAAACTTTCAAACAAAGACATTACTCTGTCTACTTAAGTGGCATCACTTACTTTTCAATGACTTTCACATCCTCATCCCCCCCCATGATTAAGGCTGTGGCAATATCGATAAACAAACCGTGATCGACAACACCCGCGATCGCATTCAGCTTTTCCGCTAATGTATGGGGGTCTCTGATGGCCTCGCAGGCACAGTCCAAGATATAGTGACCACCATCGGTCACAAATGGGTGACCATCCTCTTGTTCACGCAACGAGATCTTCAGACCCGGACACGATTCGGACTTCAACACATCCAGAACTTTATTCGCTGTCACAGAAAAACCAAATGGCGCCACCTCAACTGGCAGCGGAAAAGCGCCTAATGGATCGACCATTTTGCTATCATCAGCGATTACGACCATACGGTCCGACGCCGTGGCGACAATCTTTTCACGCAGCAAAGCCCCGCCACCGCCCTTAATGAGACAAAGGTTTGGATCCACCTCATCAGCACCATCCACCGTGACATGAATACGCGCGACTTTATCAAGATCACAAACGTCAAGACCGCGTTTTTGGGCAAGCTCAGTGGTGCGGATGGACGTGGAAACACATGTCACGTGCAATCCGTCCCAAGCCTGCTTTGCGAGAAGTTCGACAAAATGCTCAGCCGTTGACCCTGTGCCCAATCCAACCGTCATCCCATCATCAATGAAATCAAGCGCTTTGGCCGCCGCCATGCGCTTTTTCGTGTCAGACGTCATTCTACCCAAGTCCCGTGTGTGCTGCTAATCGTCCGCATCTGTCTGTGGCACGCATTTGACCGAAATCAAAGCGCTTTTTGATACGCGATGTTACGTAGGCCATACTGGAACTTCAAGAGAAGATGGTCGCTCACCGAAATCGGCCTGATCCAGTCAGTTTTAGCTATCACACCGGATGGCTAAATGGTGGAACACCCCGCGTGGCGTAATCTCCCAAAAGCTCTCCTTGCGGGGGTTCCACCTTTTCCTTCGCGCTTATTCGACAGTGACAGATTTTGCGAGATTGCGCGGCTGATCGACATCCGTCCCTTTGGCGACGGCTGTGTGATAGGCGAGAAGCTGGACAGGGAGCGAATAGAGAATCGGCGCCACGTAAGGATCGGTATAGGGCACTTCGATACTGGCCCAGCAATCTTTCCCTGCAAGCTCTATCCCCTTCTCATCGGAGATCAAAATCACCTTACCACCGCGGGCGATCACTTCTTGCATGTTCGACACCGTTTTTTCGAACATGGAATCACAAGGTGCAAGAACCACTACAGGCACATCTTCGTCGATCAGCGCAATGGGGCCGTGCTTAAGTTCACCAGCGGCATACCCTTCGGCGTGAATATAGGAAATTTCTTTAAGCTTGAGGGCCCCTTCAAGAGCAATGGCATAGTGCAAACCGCGCCCGAGGTAGAGCACATCCGTTGCTTTCGCTAAATCATGCGCAAGCAAGCGAATTTGGCTTTCTTGATGAAGGCATTGCGCAGCATGACGGGGAATTTCCATCAGTGCCCGAACAAGACGGATCTCGCCGTCGCGGCTCACTTTGCCACGCGCCCGCCCTGCTGCAAGCGCCAAACACGCCAGCACCGTTAACTGACAGGTAAAGGCTTTTGTTGACGCCACACCAATTTCGGGACCTGCATGGGTCGGGAGAATAAGATCGGATTCGCGCGCGATGGACGACTCTTCCACATTGACGATAGATGCAATATGTTGGTTCTGTTCGCGGCAATATTTCAGCGCCGCTAACGTATCCGCCGTTTCACCGGATTGCGACACAAAGAGCGAGAGACCGCCCTCTTGCATGGCGGCCTCGCGATACCGGAACTCTGATGCAATATCAATTTCGGCCGGCAAGCGCGCCAGTTGTTCAAACCAATATTTCGCCACCATGGTTGCATAAAACGCCGTTCCACAAGCCGTCATGGTGATTTTCGACACCTGACCCAAATCGAATGCGGCATCTGGAACCTGCACTGTTTGTTTTAAGGGATTGATATAGGCGCCAAGGGTATGCCCGATCACTTCCGGCTGCTCGAAGATCTCTTTCGCCATGAAATGTTTATGGTCGCCTTTATCAACCAAGGCGGCGGCGGGCGAAATCAATTTTTCCTGACGGTTCACAACTTGCCCGGCGTCATTGTAAATCACAACATGATCCCGGTGAATCTCCGCCCAATCTCCATCTTCAAGATAAGTCACGCGGTTCGTCATCGGCGCAAGGGCAAAAGCATCCGACCCAATAAACATTTCACCATCGCCGCGTCCAATGGCAAGCGGTGATCCCCGGCGCGCCGCGACCATGAGATCGTCTTCGCCCTGAAAGATCACACCTAATGCAAAAGCGCCTTCAAGGTGTTTGATGGCCTGTGACGCGGCCTCTACTGGAGGCAAACCCTGTTTCAGCTTATCCGTGATCAAATGCACAATGACTTCGGAGTCCGTTTCTGTGACAAAGCTATGACCTGCGTCTTCAAGTTCCAAACGGAGTTCCTGAAAATTTTCAATAATCCCGTTGTGCACTATCGCGACTTGATCCGTAGCATGCGGGTGGGCATTGACTTCATTAGGCGCGCCATGCGTCGCCCAGCGGGTGTGGCCAATACCAACAATGCCTTCAAGAGGATCGGCTTGTAGTTTGTCCGCGAGGTTATTGAGCTTCCCTTCCGAGCGGCGGCGTTCAATATGACCATTGACCAGCGTCGCAATCCCAGCAGAATCATACCCACGGTACTCCAGGCGCTTCAGAGAGTCCAAAATCTGACCTGCAGCAGGGTCTTTTCCTAAAATGCCAACAATACCACACATAATACTTTACCTATTTTGTCCTGCGTTTTTTGGCGCGGAATTTTTCTGCCCAGCCTTGAAGGTTTTTTTGTGGGCTTCGCTCAACAGCAAGCGCATCCCCTTCAACATCTTTTGTGATCACGCTACCTGAGCCTGTAAATGCGCCATCACCAATGGTGACAGGCGCCACAAGTGAATTGTTCGACCCAATAAAAGCCCCCCGGCCGATATGGGTTTTAAACTTGTCAAAACCATCATAATTGCAAGTGATCGTGCCTGCACCAATATTCGCCTTCGCACCGACAAAACTATCGCCAATATAGGTCAGATGATTGACTTTTGCGCCCTCTTCAATCGTAGACTTTTTGATTTCAACAAAGTTACCGATATGCGCCCCGGCACCCACATCAGCACCCGGCCGCAACCGTGCATACGGACCGAGGGTCGCCTGCGCCGCCACATGCGCTTCCTGAAAATGACAAAACGGCTGAATGACAACACCATCTTCAATCGTCACGCCTGGCCCAAAGACGACGTTCTGGCCCACTACAACATCACGGCCTAATTCCGTATCTGCGCTGAAATACACCGTTTCAGGGTCAAGTAATGTCACACCTGCCTGCATGGCTTCGCGGCGCATGCGTGCTTGAAAGATCGCTTCCGCATCCGCCAACTCGACACGGGAATTAACGCCGAGAACTTCATCCTCTGGGCATTGCACCACGCCGCATGTCAGTCCCTGTTTATTTGCGATCTCGACAATATCCGTCAGGTAATACTCACCCTTGGCATTGTCATTAGAGACCTGCTCTAAAAGATTAAGAAGGTGAACACCATCAATCACCATGACGCCTGAATTACAAAACGTCACCGCTAATTCTTCGGGAGTGGCGTCTTTCGCTTCCACAATTGCGGACAGACGCCCTGCGTCATTGGTGATCAAACGCCCATAGGCCCCTGGATCAAAGGCATCAAACCCAAGCACAACAACATCGGAGCCATTGTCACGCTCATCCAACATTGCAGTCAGCGTTTCCGGTTTGATCAACGGCGTATCGGCATAGAGAACAAACACATCGCCCTTAAATCCCTGAAGATGTTTTTGCGCGGCTCGAACCGCATGGGCCGTCCCAAGTGGCGGGTCCTGCACCGCGATCTTAATATCTGAATCAAACGCTTTTGCAGCATCTGTGAGGGCTTGCTCATTCGCCGCGCCCACGACAACCACCATTTTGGTCGCGCCAAGCTGAGAGGCGGTCGCCAAAACGTGATGTAACATCGGTGACCCGCCTATGGGATGAAGCACTTTCGGCACATCCGACTTCATGCGCGTCCCTTGTCCTGCGCCCAGCACGACGACGGCGATTTCGCGATCAGAAGTCTTAATTACCATAGGGTTAATCTTTCAGCCTCTTCCACCAACACCATGCGTCAATTGGGAACGGAACCTCGCACAGGCGCTCGTCCCCTCAAAATAAAGAATTATTTCTTATTTTTACCCTAATTTGAGCAAAATATACGCCAACATAAAGCCGCCCCATTTTGACGCAATATGGTAAATTGAAGATCAAAACCGTTTTATATGAGGGGAGTGTGCCATGACAAAAATGCTTAGTTTCCGGCTATTTATAGGTCTTTTTACGATCTTTGCTTTATCTGCACCGGCTGCAGCCGATCAGGTTATCAGCTTCACGGACATTCCCGATACGATCCCCGCTTATCAAGAGCTTCAGCAAAGCGCCAACACCCCGGAGGGCGCAGCCGCCCTCTTTATCGTTGGGATGCTCAAGCAGGAATCCAGCCCAAATATGGCGCGCGCCTTTATGACTCTCTCGCTTTCAAATGATCAATTGGTCGATGGCCCCAATGGCTATCAAGGTCGTCAACCAGACACCACGATGAATGACCATCTCAAACGCCTGGCGAATGATCCAGCAATTGCCCGGTCTTATATTACCGGCGCGACACCGCAGAACCGTTACACCCTCCCCGCTGGTGACATGACGATGTATTTCACGCGCAATCGGCTCAGCGAAGTGACACCCGATGAAATTCGGGTGTATGTGGCGACAAGCGGCGCTGGCACAGCACGGCCCGTCTATATGAAACGCGAAGGAGATGGCATTTGGCGCGTTGCAGAATGCTCATCGCTTTTTGTCGGGATCTATGCCCCTGCGCAATAAAACATTTACAGACCCCTTCTATTCCGCCTAAGTGATGCTTTCCTATGATGCGGAGAAAGCCATGCTTGGCCCAGACTACAGTGTGATTTTTGATCTGGATGGAACGCTGGTCGATACGGCGCCCGATCTGTGTCATGCGCTCAATCACGTACTCGAAAATGCGGGAAAAGCTCCTGTGACCTTGGATGTCATGCGGAGTTTCGTTGGCCAGGGCGCGCGCAAAATGATTGAGCAAGGATTGATCGAGTCCGGTATCGATCCCGATCCCGCGCATTTTGAAGGGTATATTCAACAATTCCTCGCCTATTACCGAACCAATATCGCCGTCGAGAGCAAACCTTTCCCTGGAGTGATTGACGCGATTGAAACATTACGTGGTGAAGGTGTGAAATGCGCTGTGTGCACCAACAAGTCTGAAGCATTATCATTGCAGTTATTGGAACACCTTGATCTGATGCACCTCTTTAGCGCTGTCCTTGGATCGGATTCCGTTCCGGCCTACAAACCCGACCCTGGACATTTGCTCTCCACCATTGCACGCATCAACGGCGATCCGCAAAAATCATTGATGGTTGGGGATAGTATCACAGATGTGAAAACCGCTAGGGCGGCGAATATACCAATTATTGTGGTGGATTTCGGTTACACAAAAATCAAACCAGCAGACCTCGGCGGCGATCATCTCATGAGTCATTATGATGAGTTAGGCGACGCAACGCGCAAACTTCTCCTGCCCTAAACAACAATACCCCTCGACGTTAAGTCGAGGGGTAAGTCATGACGAGGCCCCGATTACTCTCTGAGAAGTAAATGGGGGTATGGGGGACTTTAGTCGTTCTCAGCCAAGGCCTCGTCTTGGGGGTCGAGACACGCCACGACAATCAAAGCCAGTGACAATGAAACACCCAAAATAACAATCATGATTTCCGCACTCATTGAACTTCTCTTTCCTTTTCCACATCGCTGTGGATTGCAATCCGATGACTTGAGATTGTGTTTAGGGCACAAAACTTAAATCGGCCTTAGCGCAACCTTAAGTGAAGCTTAGATGGTAAAGACTACGTAACCATAAGCAGACTAGATCAACCCAAAATAGGCAATCGATTGATTACTTTTATCTATTTGAAATATAAGTGCTTTTCATTAGTCTGCTGGCGATAAACGCAAGATCTGCCCGCCACTTGCGTGTTCAACCAGCACAAAAAGCTCACCGTTGGGCCCCAACTCAAGATCACGAAAACGCACAATATTTTCGAGTAAAGTTTCCTTGTGAACGACTTGATCGTCTTCAATGACGAAACGCATGAGATCCGTTGCCCGCAACGTGCCTATCAAGATGTTATTTTGCCATTTTGGGAACTCATCGCCTTGATAGAAAATAAAACTGCTGATAGCTGGCGATGGCGTCATATCCAAAACGGGAAAGATCGCATCCTCTTCGCGCAATGTCAGGCCAAGCTGATCCGCCACATCAACGGGACGGCCATCATAATTCACCCCTTTTGTAAAGACGGGCCAACCGTAATTGCCACCGCGCACAAGCCGGTTTAACTCGTCCCCGCCGCGCGGACCCATTTCCGAATTCCATAGATCGCCGGTACGCGGGTTAAATTCTAATCCTTGGGAAGAACGATGCCCGTATGTCCACACTGCTTCCGCGCCAGGCGAATCGACAAAAGGATTGTCGTCAGGAATGCGTCCATCATCATGTAAACGCATGATTTTCCCATGTGGCTTATCGAGATCTTGAATGCCCATAAAGTCGAGCGTGTCCTTCATGCCCGTGCTGATATAGACGTAGCCCTTATCATCAAAAGCGATGCGCCCGCCCGCCGCAAGATCGGACGTGCCGGTATAGAGCTCTTTGCCAACCGACCAAATGACCTCTTCGTCCACCCACACACCATCTTTAATGCGCCCGCGAATAAGGCGGTTCATCGATACAGGGCGCCCGGAGCGTTCACTCAGGTCATTACACTGCGCGCAACGATCCGTATGGTGAATATAAATCCAGCCGTTTTCTTCGTAATCAGGATGCAAAGCCACATCAAGCATCCAACCCAATCCTTGCACTTGCCCGAGGAACATGCCGGAATCATCATAGACCGCTGGCGTTCCCAAAATCAGCCCTGATGTCTCGCCGTCTTTCTCAATGATACTTAAACCGCGCATACGCTCGGAGAGAAAAATGCGCCCATCAGGCATTGGCGCAATCGAAAACGGCATGGGATCTAGCCCTGTCGCGATTGTTTCAATGCGAAAGTTATATTGTTCAGTTTCGACAACACCTTGTGGAATGTCGAGTGGAATATCTTTGCGCTTATCAAGAATAGTTGTGCCCTGACGTTGCTCGGCAACATAGAGAGCAAGATTCCATATTTGACTTTCACGCAGCGTTTCCGCCCATGGCGGCATGCCTGTTTCTTCAAATCCAGTCGCAATGCTATCTGCAATCTCTTCGACCGTATCACCATGCCTTAACGCCATCCCCACAAGAGGCGTGCCTAAAGGCGCTCCTTGTAAGTCTTCTCCATGACACACAGCGCAATTGTCGTTGTAGAGGGTAATGAACCCATCTCGCATAGGAATTTTCGCGAGCTTTTCCCAATCCACCGTCGCCGGATCAAATCCTTGCGCAGACCCTGATTGAGGCGCATGCGTCAGCGATACAAAACTGCACCCTAAAAAAACAACGATTGAAAAAAGTCTGCGTAACATAGATTCCCCCCACCGATGTGTAAGCGCGTTCATCATGTCAGGTTTCATCATCAGGACAATATAGCTCCTGTAAAACTTTTGTCAGTCTTCGTAATTTCTCGTCGGTCAATCGATAATACATGACACGGTGCTCGCGCCTGACCGCGACCAATCCTTGATCTTTTAAACGGCGTAAATGCTGCGATAAGGCAGAGGGTGACATATCCGCAAATTCCGCCAAAGCGCCTGCCGAAACTTCTTCGTCACGCAGTCGGCATAAGATCGGCAATACCTTTGAATTTGATAAGAATTTCAATGTGTTCGTCGCCTCTTGTAAGGCCTCGCGATCAACTTTTTTCATGTGCGACATATTTTCTCATTTTATATTATTCTAAATTTATTATTATCTAAATTGTAAGCAAAATCAAGTTAGGAAAGGAAACTGACAATGCCTCGTATTCTCCCCTGGTTACAGGGCGGCCTTCTACTTGGCGCGGTCTTTCTGATGGCAGTTGCTTTCGTGAAGCCAATTGGAGTCTCCACGCAATTCGTTATCTTAGACGCCATGATCTGGGAGATGGTCGATCCGACGATCATCCAAGAAGACAGTTCGACAAAAACGGGATATGCCTCACCGAACGCCTATTTAAATAAAAGCGGCGGAAAATACGCCAAGAACGCCGCCAATCCACTGAACTATAGCTTCATCTTTGTCATCGCCATGGCATTTGGCGCATTTCTCTCGTCGCGTCTTGGTGGAGACCGCCCAGACAACAATGACACGATCATGCCTGACGTGTGGCGAACACACATCGGAGACTCACACGGATTGCGTCTCCTGGCCGTCTTTGTGTCGGGTTTCATAGTGCTTTTTGGCGCACGCCTCGCAGGCGGTTGTACAAGCGGTCATATGATGAGCGGCATGATGCAAACGGCCGTCTCAGGATACCTTTTTTCTGTAGGGTTGTTTGCCGCCGCCCTGCCCGTCGCATTTCTTCTGTATAAAAAGAAAGGAGCTTAACATGCTCGACATTATTCTTGCCATTGTCATCGGGACTGCGTTTGGCTTTGCGCTGAATCGCGTTGGCGCAACAAACCCGCAATACATCATCAACATGGTGCGCCTGAAAGATTTGCACCTCATGAAAGTCATTCTCTTTGCAATCGGTTTTGCCTCCGCCCTCCTCTTCTTAGGATTATCGGTTGGGTTGCTTGATGCTGGGAATCTGTCTGTGAAGGCATCCTACATAGGGGTTGTGATTGGCGGTGCGTTATTGGGTGTGGGCTTTGCGATTGCTGGCTACTGTCCAGGCACAGGTATTGGCGCAGCCGCGACGGGGCGAATCGATGGGATCGTCTTCGTAATAGGCGGCCTTATCGGGGCTTTCGCCTACACCCTCACCCATGGGGCTATCAGCGCCACTGGCCTTCTCGATAATCTGTTCGGCGGGAAGGTCACACTTGCCGCAACAACAAATGAAAAATTTGGACACTTGGTCGATGCCTTACCAGGACCAGCGCTTGCACTTCTATTGTCTGTATTATTGATGGGCATTGCGTTCGCCCTGCCGAAAGCACTGCGTAAAGCATCCTAAACACTCCCGTGCTTCGCCACAAAAAGCCCAGACAAAGTCTGGGCTTTTTTGATGTTAAGCGATTTTGGCCGCTGCACTGTTGTTGGCGAGCCAAGCGCGAAAACCAGTGCTCTCAACCAAACGAATAAAGCACTTCCGAGATCATTCCCCCTATAAAAGCTTTGCTGAAGCGTTTTCCGCAGACCAGGGATAGAGCTTCGGCACCCAAATATTCAAGATCGTCGCGACGGCGATGGCCAAGGCCGATCCAATTAGGAAATACGTCCAGGTATCAGGCCGGAGCGCACCAAGCGAGACGATGACCAAGAGCATTGGGATGTCCAGAAAATGCGTAAAGGACGCAAGCTGCTCTCCACGCGCCTTTATAAGTTCCTGTGTCCAATCGCCTTGCTGCATTGCGTCCTTCGTCAGCCGCCGCAATCGCATAAAGAACAGACGGGTGACAGTATTGCCCTCGATAAACTCAAACAGAAAAAGCGCCACCATACCGGTCAGCCACGGTATTTCGAGAAACGCCCAGCCATCATAGTAGTCGATGATCAACCAGGTTCCGCTGGCAAGCAATATGAGCGCGCCGGGCACCACAACACCGTCATAAAACAAGGCGATCAGGGACACCAATTGGCCGAAAAGCTTCAGATCTTGTGTCTGGCGAGACCGCATATCGCAAACAAAGACACCGATTAACCCCGCCCCCATGAGCGTCACCCCGATCAGGTGCGCAAAGCGGAGTAAAGAGAAAACATCCATCCTATGCCTCCCGCGACACCCACCGGAGAGGCGGCTTGACAACCGACAGAACAAGAACGGTCAGGATCAAAAGCAGATTGATGGCGCCCGCAAACGATTCCCGGTTCTCCAAGTTATGAAAGTTGGATGAGAGCACCCCGGTATCAATGGCCAGCAAGGCCATGTCTTTCATTTGCTCCGCTAAAGGCGTCAAAATGGCGGCGCCGTTAAAAACGATGATCGCCATCAGAAACAGCTTTAGGCGCAACCATCGTGTCCGAAGCAGTGCGCGCCTCGACAGCATAAGCAAAATCCCCGACACCACGGTGACAGCAATGCCAGCGCCCGTGAGCCCAACCGTCAAAGCATATTTCGCCTGATGCAAAGCGGCAAAACTCTCCGCGCCCTGGCTGGACTGCGCCAAACCGCCCAGGACGATATGTGCAGGGATACTGCCAACGAAAACGCAAAGCGCAACGATATGAAAAACCTTCAACACCTTCAGAGTCATGACCGTTTCCTCTCAATGGTGCTGCGCAGGTCACAGATGACGCGCAAGGCGTGCCTGAGACCGTCAACGGCGTGCTCTGCGGCGATCCCATTGGCCCAGTCTGTCTGGATATCGCCTATGGCCGAGAGCCGTTTCCGGCCTTCGGCAGTTAAGGCAACCAGTTTCGACGCTTTGTGGTGGGGGTTGTCCTGGAACGCGACCAACCCCTCGCTCTTGAGGATATTGACCATTTTCTGAACGCCTTGACGCGTAAGCCCCATATCCCGCGCGATATACGGAACAGGAAGCGGGCGGTCGCCTATCGCCCCTAAGACCTGCCAACGGGAACTGGTCAGACCAAGGTCGGCCGTAAGACGATCGCCTTCATCCAAGAGAAGACCGTTCAGACGGAAGACCTCGAGAACAAGATCGGTAAAGGCAGCGCCAGCATCAGTGTGACTCATATCAAAACTCCATATGACTACTTATTACCTTTTTGACAATTAGTTGTCAATATGGAGGTTTGGTATATCGTTCTATGAGCTGTTGGATCTAGAAAATTGAATTTATACAAACTTCTCTATCTAGAGGATTGCAGAATGAAAGCATTCCAACAATTTCGTTTACTGAACATATCTTATCTTTATTTAAGATTGCTAAAAGCTGGATTTCGGAGTTAGCTGCTTTAACAACTTTAGAACTTGAAAATTCAGTTTAAAGATACTGTTAAATGACAATGACATTGCATAGCTACATCACTATAAAACACCTCTACACATTCGTAGAATCATACTTATCAAGCAGTCCAATTATAAAGAACTAAAGACAGAAAATTGGTTGCGGGGGCTTGCAACCGTCGACGGCAGCGTGGCCTTTTCCAAGCAGCTGTATAAAGCGCCAATCCAGTCTATGAGAGCTCCTGAGTGTTGGAGTTCGGCCAGAAACGGTTATTGGTAGCGAATACCGCAATGACCGGAAAGAGTCCGTTGCGGGCGTTCACTTGAATCCGGTTCCCCAAGGTGAACTGCGAATAAGCGATCCTGCTAGACTGCACCGTATCGAGAGGAGCCAATTTGCAGTGTATTCAGATCTGAATGAATTCAATCGGAAACCAGAGCCGTTTTCCCGTTACACAACCGATATGCTCTGGACCGACCCCTGGATCGCGCAGCA
>JANQLI010000049.1 GCA_028280675.1 Alphaproteobacteria bacterium | reverse complement strand
GCTGTCGCGTCCGCCTGCCTCCAGCAACAACACGCGGTTTTTCGGATTTTGTGTCAGCCGATTGGCGAGAACGCACCCTGCCGATCCCGCGCCAACGATAATGTAATCGAATTGGGCCATAACCATGCTTCCTCAAGTCGGACACGGTGAAATCATACGCAAGGATTCTGGCGATGTCTTCTACATCTCGTGCGCGCGATTCTCGCGTTTGATGTCCCAGAGAGTCGTAAAGGCAAGGAGCAGCCCCCACACGATGAGCATCCCTATAACGGCCACAAGCGCCGCGTCGAGAGGGCCAAGCCATTTTGTGACATACCCCATGCCAAGCGCGCCCAAGGGCGCACCGCCTAAAAAGCCGAGTTGATACACGGACATGACACGCGCCCGGTGGGTTGCGCTCGCCGCTTCCTGCACAATGGACCGGCTCATGCTCATAGAGACCCCCGCGCACGCGCCCCACAGCAGGATGAGGGTATAGACCCCCCACAGGGGTGGTTCGAAATGGATCATGCTGAGGACAAGTGTGCCGCCGAGGAAGGACAGCATCATGGCGCGGCCTTGATAGATGATATTTTTTATCCGTGAAATGGTGAGCGTTGTCACGGTGATGCCGATTGTGAAGCACATCATGACCACGGAATATTCTTCGATCGTGCCATTATAGACATCGCGCACCAACATCTGCAGTAACACAGAGAAAACACCCATAATCAGTAGCCCACTTGAAAACATCAAGCAGATGACAGGGAACATCCGTTTCGATTGCCGGACTTCGGTAATGCCTTCGGCAATATCCATGACATTTTGTTTCCACTTCGCTGATAAAGAGCCGTCATGGTCCGGTTCATCGCGGATATGTGGCGGGGCGGGTTTGACATGTGTGGTGCAAAACGCGCCAAACAGATATACGCAGGCGAGGGCAAGTAACAAGATCGCCGGGCCGGCAAAGGCAAACTGGCTGGCGAGAAAGATGCCGAGTAAGTTTGAGGCGAATTGAATGCCGATCACCAAATTGACAGCTTGCTGAATATCCCCGCTTGGACTGCGCCGTGCGACGCGGTTAAGAAGTGAATCCCGCGCAGGCATAAGAAAGGCGCCGACACTGCCTGTCGCCAATCCGCAGAGGATTAACAGCGTCAATGTGAGCGTGTCGGTGAAGATCAATGTTGCAAGAAAAAGCATCGGAACGGCTGCAAGAAACTGCAATCGGACAAGATGCATGCGCAGTTCTTTCCGGTCCGCTGTCATGCCGCCAAGAAGGACAAGGCCGAACATCGGCAGCATGGTGAACATCTGCACAATCCCCACCACGTCGGAATTTTGATTGAGGATAAAGGTGACAATCAGCGGGTACGCCACCCCTTGAATCCCCATCGCTACGAAGTACGATCCGTGCCCGCCGAGATACCAACGAAACTCCGTCCAAGAGGGGCGCGCTGCCGGTTTATCCTCACTTTGAGAGGGCTCAGATGATGGATTAGTCGCTGTCATGCGCCACAGTGGTAAAGTGAGGCGTATCCATTGTCACGCCCCATTTTAACCATGCCTGCTATGCACGGTTTGCCGTAAGGGAATGTTTGAACGATTATTCCGGATCGGCTGGCGCGTCACCGGACATATCCCCGTTCATATTGCTGGGCGGTTCGGGCGCCATGGCGGACTCTTGACCGGTGATGTCGCTCCACAACACATTGATCAATGACCCTGCGCAGTCCTCCACAGAATTTTCGATCTGTAAGGCGCGGTAGAGGCTTTCGATCAGATCATCCATGTCCCCCAGCGTATCGCCATCGCCGCCGAAAGCTTCACTTAAAGGCGCGATGATTTGCTCTTGACTGCGTTTGGCGGCGAGCACTTTACAAGGATCAACGGTGTCGTACAGGGCATAGGCATATCCGCCATAGACCAGCATGATAAGACCAAAAAGAGCCAGTAAATTACGGATTAATCCAAACAACATGGCGGTTTCCCTCTCTCAAAGACACACCAGCGATTCACGGAATGACCGGCACTTTAAATCGTGCCGATTGACCCTTGCTGGTGCCACTTATCTTCCCCGCCAAAGACGTCTTGGTCTCTGTAGTTATTACCGCCGCAGGACCCATAGCCTTCGCGCCATCCGGCGGCATAGGCATTGTCCGATGCGAAAAGATCGTCATTGCGATGTACGGTATCTTTAAAACCTGTCACACGGCCATTGCCGGTCGCGCAGCCATCATTATAGCCAAGACTATAATTTGGGCTTTGTTTCAGTTCAGGATCGATGGCTGTTGCCGTGCACC
>JANQLI010000048.1 GCA_028280675.1 Alphaproteobacteria bacterium | reverse complement strand
AACATCGACACCATACTCATTGCGCTGCCAGTCTGACGTCAAAAAGTTCCGCCATGGCGTATTTCTATGACCCCGTCTCATGAAGCGTTGCATCGCCTTGGTCGTTCAAGAATCCAAAGTTGTGTTATTAATTGCGTCTTTCACGCAAATAATCTTCTAAGTCATTTCGCTTCTTCCCCCAAGAGGAGACGTCTAAAATTTGCGGCGTGAAACGCTCAAAAAGACGCAAAGCTGACATCGGCACATCGTCAAGAGAGAACAACTTCACGCCAGCAGCGCGGCCAAACGTCCGCCCTGGCAACTGCCCCATGCCGAGCCAGGGATGCCAACTGACCAAGTTCTGAAATTGCGCAGTGGACGCGACACTTGGAGAACTGTCATCTAAAATATCCGATAGCTTTGCTGTGAACGTAAAAAAGGAGTCCCAGTAAAATGTTTCACCAGACGACTCTTTGGGCCACTCTTGTGGCTGAAATAGATTTGGAAAGAAGAAAGACGATTGAGTGGGGATAAAAAGTGTGTCGCCGATCATCTCAAAAGCCATACTTTTTGGCCGTAAAGTCGCATCTCCACTCACATTCACGCCATCAGGCCCAATAGCGACATCAATAGGCCCTCCGATAAACTGCCACACTTTGCGCCGCTCGCCCGTCACAGGGTTGTCCCAATATTCCAGGAGGGTGACATCATCAAACGTCGTATAAACGCCCGCCTCGTAACTTTTAACGGCGTACTCAATCGCCGATACCGGCGTCCATACCGTCACGTTTAAGTTATTCATACTAAATAACGGAATCACATTCCCACTATGCAGATACGCATACACATGCAGACGATAGAAATTGAAGATCGTTTGATCAATTGTGCTGCCGATAACCTTAGCTCTTACTTTTGAGCGCACAACAGGATCACCGAAGTCCAAGGCATTCTGATCTTCTGGCCTGGCAGACTTAGCTGACACCGCAACAGGCGCAAGCAAGGCCATTGACGACCCTTGAATCGCAGTTCTCCGGGTCAAGAGTCTCGGCGGTTTTTTCATCAGCACAACATCTCCCGTTTCGAATACGCCCAACTCAATGACTGCGCGAAAAGCACTATACGACTGTGTGGTTTACTCAAACGTCGCAGGTGGGTTACGGAGCGCGCGATCTGGATCCTGCAAAATGTCTGGGTAAAATCTTTCCATTAACTGCAGAGTTGTTCTGGGGAGGGCGTTGAAGTCCAGAGCATTTTGTCCTGACCCTCTTGAAAACTTGCTCCCTTTTTGCTCACCCATTTTCAACCACTCAGGCCACGACGTAATCGAGTTAAATGCCACACGCGACGATACAAATGGTTTTTCACTGTTCATGAGTTCTGCATAGCTTCCCTCATATGTACTCAGATCATTGACATAGTAATCTGGCCGCACGCCGTCGGTAAAAGAGACACGCGTGACAAACTTTTCATCCAACCACAAGCTTCCATTGGCCTCATAAGCCGGTCCGAGGTGGATGTCCCCCGCAAAAGTCACGCCCGGTAATTGTTCTGGCAATTCCGTCTGATCAAACAGGTAAGACAGCCGTGTTGGACCGACAATGCGCTGCGGGAGCGTCACCGTTTCCCCTGTCAGAGGATTAGTGATCGCCTCAACAAATTCAAACGTTTTGGGATCAGCGTGAAAAATCAATTCAAGAGAGATCGCATCAAACCCATCATCACGCGTTTCGGCTTTATGCAGACTGACGATATGCTGCGCAAACAAATCGATGAGTTCGCTGTCAACCACAGCATATGTTTGCACCTCAAGCCACCAAATGACAAGGCGGTCATCACCTGCATATTTAAGCTTGCGCAAAAAGGGAAGCAGGGTTGCTCTGTCTGTCATCACTGCTGGTGATTGATGTGTCGCCGCCTTCACGCCTGACAGGCTCACACCAGTCAGTAGTGAACCCATGATCGAGGCATTCAGTGAACGCCGGTCCCATAGACGGTTTGATAGCAGACTATGTTTATTTGATGTCATAAGTATCCTCAATAAATTGCACAAGTTCATTATTGAACATATCCGGTTGCTCCAAAAATACCGAATGCCCAGCGCCCTCATAAAGTGAGGCATGAATATCTGGATCATTCTTTGCCATCTCGAGAATGCCCTCCGTCGCAACGGACGGGTCCTCCGCGCCTAAGGAAAAGAGAATGGGGAGACGCAGCGCATCCAACATATCCGTATTATTTAGTCTTACCTTACGCATCGCCTTGCGCGCATATACTGGTAACTGCAGATTTGTGATGACTTGCAAATACGTTTTATCCGTATTTTGCGGCTGAGCTGTCATAAGCTCAACAATCACACGCTGCGCTTCGATATTATCACGCAAATCGAGGGACGTGATCTTATTCTGAATTTTTAAATATCTTTCGTCTGGCGCAGTGTCGCCAGGCAAAGTCTGCATTAAGCCTGCGTGTGACGCCACGATGTTGAGCGCCTTTATATTCTCTACTCCATAGTGACGGATAAAACTCATTGCCACATTCGCTCCGAAAGACCACGCGACGATTATGGGGTTCTCAAAATTCTTTGCCTCCATAATTGCTTTGACGTCATCAGCCCATACTTTTGATCCGGCGTAGGCATTCTCTTGCCATGGTTTTCCAGAGGCGCCATGCCCTCTAAGATCAAAGGCAATCATACGATAGCGTTGTTGCAGTTCGGGACTCTTAAGTTGATTGGTCCATATGAGAGAATTGTAGGCAAAGCCATGAAGAAAGAGAATGGGCTGGCCATCTGGGTTTCCAGTTTCCAAAACGGCCAAGGGCACGCCGTCTGTAGCATCAACAAAGTCAAACTGGATGTCTGAGGCATTGACAGTTTTGACACCAAAAACCAGAACAATGGCAAAGCCAACGAGACGGAGCTTGTGCAACATAAACTCAGGACACCTCGTCAAAGAAACCCATATGGTCTTGATTTATGCGTGCGAACAACCTCTTGGGCAAGGTATAGGGTGACTTATGTTTCACGCCAACCAGTCGCCAGCTAATCACGCCCTTTTCATCCCCCATTTCCATCCAGGGCTTCCAAGAGCCCAACGTCGAATAATGTAACGTGCTCGGAACAAAATCAAGGTCAAGGTTCGTCAAATCGGATAAACTCGCCTCCCACGTCGCAAGGGATGTTTGCGTGCGAATCTTTTGATTTGTTTCACCAGGCACCGGATTTGACCGGGCCACTTCAGGCATTTTGAGATACAAGTCTTCGTAGAAACAAACGCGGTCTTTCAATAAATCAGGCCCTGAGAGATCACCCTGAAATTCTAGATCAGGCAGGGGTTTATCGATAATCGGAGAAAATCCATTTTCACCGATATACAAGAGAGCAGCTCGTTGCGAAGATTTGTAGTGCTGAGGCGTCACGATTGCGCCATTCAATGGATTCTTCCAGGTCGTAAGCAAAGCATGCGAGTCGATATCGTGAAAGTACCCGACCTCCTTGAGTTCCCAATTATAAGTATTGTCAGGTTGCTTGGCTGCTCTGCTGATACTGGCGCCCTCAATATAGAGAAGCGGCACAGTCTTTTCGTTGTGTAATTTGCCAAAAAAGGTGCCCTGATAATGCCATACGACCGGAACGTTATCTTGCCGGGAACGGGTACGGACAAGTGCATCTAAAGGATTTAAATCCCAAGGCCACTCATCATGATCTTTCTGATTAGCTTTCGCACTTCTCGGAAATGCAGGAGCAATCGCCGCCGCAGCGGCGCCCATAAGGACGGATCGCCGTTCGCATTTTAATAGCTTGGCCTTACTCATCTGACATCACCCCTTCCTTAAGAGGCGCTGGCGTTCGGGAATTCATGTATCTTACCAAACTTGGTTCACTTCTTTTGATTTCTGTGGGCGCGTCAAAGAATTCTGGGGCGCGTGTTTCAACATCCTGGCGTATGTTGGAAGGAATCTCGTCAAGAGAATCTGCACTTCCGGTAAAGGCGCGATTCAAGAGATGGCCCGGCAACTCCCCCATAAGCATCCAGGGTTGCCAAGGGCGCACATGCACCCAATCACCAGTATAATTTAACGACGTGACTTCAGAATTCTGTTGATCGGCAGCCGAAATGTTAAATGTCATCATGTCGGAAATTTGAATCATCGGCCCAGAACTTTCGCGGACCCACTTATTCGGATCAAGTGGATTTTGCACCCAGAAATGCTGGTGCTGCTCGACGAACAATCGATCACCGGACCTTTGCCAATCCAATATGTATGGCTTCGGGGCGGCATTTTCGTCTTGCGAATCGCCATAAAACGCCTCGCTTTTGAAATATTCATTATAGGTCATTTTGAGGTGGGTATTACCAACATGGACCACCTCTACATTTTCTTCCGTATAAGGATTTCTCCACGAATCGATGACATCGCCTGTGGCCAAATCGAAAAAGAAGCCAACCTCTGCCCTCATGATGACAATGCCGTCTTCGCTCGCATCCGGAAAGTAGCGGCTGCTGCTCATCCCTCGGATGCCCAGCAGATCACGGACAGCTTGCCCCTCCTGCACTGCCATCACCCGGCCGGTATACCACCCATGTTTAATTTTTGACGCATCCATATTCGAATGAATCCGCGCCATTGTCAGCATGTTACCCTTGCCGGTCGTCAAATCCGTAGCATCACCCGGTGTGAGCAATGCCTCTCGACTGGTTTGAGAAGCGGCCTCGGCCGAACGCGAGATTGCAGTAGACAAAGAGACTGCGGCTAAGAAGTGATTGGCCTGTCTACGCGAGAAAAGAGTCATGGAATACAAACAAACCTATTACACAATTCAGATTGCAAGAGCTGGATCTGTTACCAGATCCAGCTCACAGTACGTCCCAGGGGGAATCATGAGACCTACTTAAAAGTTAACGGTTGCCGTCACACCTATTTGCCGTCTCTTAGGCAACACAGCTTCGTACGCTCTTGGGAAGAACGTAATAGGATCGGCAGCAGAATCACCTTGTATGCGAAGGGATTCCACAGTTTCATCCTGAAAGATGTTCTCTGCAAAGAAGGTGACTTCAAACCGTTCATTTTGAATGCCTGCACGGAGATTGACATCAAAAGAATCGCCGGTTTCGGCTGCATTTACAACAGACGCCCAACGTGATCCCACGTAAGCACCTTCCCCGCGAATGAACCAGTTAAAGTCTGAGTTCGCGAGCGGCGCTGTATACGTGGTATCAATTGTCGCCGACCAGTTTGGGACATTGCCTAATTCAAATCCATCAGAACTCGCACCAGGCCCAAAGAAACGGGCAATCGTCGAATCAAGTTTAGAGCCCTTATACTTTGATTCATTCCAAGCAAAATTCAATCCTGCCGACCACGAGTCTGTAATCAGCCAATCAATCTCGCCTTCGACACCAATGACTTCCACATCGTCCCCAGGAATAGTGACAACATGGTTCTCGCGATTAGCTGGATCATCAGTATCCAACACATCGAGATCACCGTTGAGATCAAGAGCGGCGAACGTAATACCCTGAAAACCCTCCCAGTCCGCAACAAATGCAGCCAAATTAACGATGAGTTGATCGTCAAACCAAGACGACTTCATACCTATTTCGTAATTCCAGATCGTTTCTTCGTCCACAACTGGCTCAGCGCCAAATGTAGAGGTAAAAAGCGCCTGATTTGCGGGAGTCAAATCCGCAAGAGTTGGATTGAGTGTGGTCGGCCGATTCCCTTTCGATGCAAGAGCATACAACAAAATGTCGTCAGACGCTTGAAAATCAACAATGACCCGAGGCAAGAACGCTTTCGTTGACCCGCTTAATGATGTTCCACCGGCAGCTTGGCTTTCGACCTCATCGTCTTGATAACGTCCTTCTGCGGTTAACGTCAGTTGATCAGTGACATCAAATGATGCTGAGGCAAAAACCGCCGTGTTCTTCAATTTGCGATCGGTAATGTTTGGAGCAAACACTGCCGGGAAGAACGGATTATCAGCACCCGTAACAAACGTTCCAGTCGAAGTTAAATCTTGCTCAAATGCATAGACACCAATCAACCAACTGAAGCGGTCCTCGTCAGGAGACGACAAGCGCAATTCATGGGAAATTGAATCCATCTCGCGGGTGCGCAATGTCCAAAAGGCATCTTCACCTGCAACATCGAAGTCTGACAGAATATCATCCTCTTCATCTGTGTATCCGCCTAGATAACTCAGCGTATACTCTCCAATGTCTAGATTGGCCTCCCATGACGTAAACCAAAACTCTCTCGAGAAACCTGGGTCTGAGCGGCTGACAGCGCCCACATGCACGGACGGATAAATGGTATTAGTGGGAACGGAATCTTTGCTGCCATTATACTCGACATCACCACAGAAAAAGGTGTGCGTACCCGTCCCAAACGGACCGCAATTGTGCGTAGGCGCTCTCCCTAACAGGGTAGACGCAGGCGGGCCATCTTCTTGCTCAACATAAGACGTGTTAATCTTGAGATCAAAATTGTCATTAGGTGTAAAGTAAGCGGTCCCCGATAAAACAAGATCCTCTTGCTCGCCAAGGTCACCGCCGTCCGCTGCTTTGTACTGACCACCAAAATCGCGGTACCGCACGTAACCACGCGCAGACAGCTTATCCTCGACAATTGGGCCTTCGATAGACCCTGCAATTTCATATTCGTCGTCCGTGGCAAGCTTCGCTTTCAGTCTGCCCTTGAATTCATTACCTGGCGTCTTGGTCACAAAATTAATGGCGCCAGAAAAGGTGGAACGGCCAAAAAGGGCGCTTTGCGGCCCCTTCACGACCTCAACGCGCTCAAGGTCATCTATATTGACCCCAGGAATCCCACCAGTGTAATACACCCCATCAATAAAAATTGACGCAAGTTCGCGGCTTGTATCGCCGACGGGCGGCACATTACTCATCCCGCGAATAAACACCTGCCCGTATTCACGGTCTTTATTTTCAAACAGCGTCACGCCAGGCGCGAAGTTTTGAAGGTCTTGCAAGGATGTAATATCCGAACGCTCTATATCTTCCGCAGAAAACGCTTGAATACTCAGCGGGACCGTCTGCAGTGACTCCTCTCTTTTTCGCGCCGTGACAATGAGTTCACTCACGGCTGCAGAGGCTGTGCTCGTCGTGACTGGCATCATGCCAATTGTTATTGGCATCGCGAGTGCGGTTCCCAATAAGAGACGCATACTATGGCGTGTTGCCCTCGGCAGAATACCGTTGACTGAAGTGTACTTCTTTTTTTTCCCCGAAATCATGTGATCCCCCTTTAATGTTAATGGCATTGGCAATCAAAAACACTTAACCAAACCAAAGGCTGAGCATACTTTGATCGTCGGCAGATGTATCACAGCCCATGACAAGCATGTGTTCAATCACGAATACTTAGGTCCCGATTACTCTGCATGAGCCACTGAGAAAGGCACGGAAAAGCACATGAATGTCATTCATGATGCATGAAATGCAATCCAGAAAAAATGGCCGATTTGCCTTGTCGCACAGACGCAAGGTTATATAATTATTGCGCGTTTCGAAATAGAAGATGAATAAGATGCATACCGATAGGCCTGATACACCACCTTACAGGTTTTTGGGGGTCAGTAGCGATATGAGCTACCCCCAAGCTTTAGCCTTCTATGTCGGCTTTCCTCTCATCTTTGGCATGTTATTTGGCTCAAATTCAGGCGGTTCAGCCATGCTGAGCAGCAAAGAAGCGCATATTTTGTGGGCATTGAGCGTCTCATTTCCAGTATGGTGGATGCAGGATATATTTTCTCGCCTCACAGCCATTGTCCTTCGGCCATGGAAACCGCCCTTTTGGTTCGTTTTAGCGCTAGGCATTATCCCTGCCTTGCTGCTCAATGGTCCGCTGCATATCGTTCGGGTAGACCTTTTTCGCGATTATTTCGTTGAAGGCGGGTCAATCTACCCAATATGGCCATGGAACTTTAGTGATCCCACTTACCTCTCTAAGAACTTCTACAATTATGTAACGGGGCTGCTGCTTTGGCTGCCCGTCAATTACTTTTACCTTCAGGTCCTTGGCGTGACACGTTACGGCTATGCAGAAGAAAAGACGCATACGCTCCCTTGGCAATCACAACAACGGCATGCGTCAAAAGATCAGCAAGGATCGGACACATTAGACGTCACAAGCACCGCAAGCGATGCGGAAATATTAAATCCTGTGTATGACCGGCTTCCGAAAGACCTTGGGAAGGAAGTGATAGGGCTAAAAGCTGAGGAGCACTATACGCGCATTTTCACCACGCTTGGCGATAACCTCATGCTGATAAGATTTACCGACGCGACAAAAGCACTCAAGCACCTGCCCGGAATGCAAGTTCATCGATCATACTGGATCAACAGAGATTACATAAAGGATGTGCATCGCGAAAACGCATCGTACCAAATCACCATGACAACAGGATGGACAGTCCCGGTAAGCAGGTCATTTAAGATAAAAGTCGAAGAAGAGCTGCTGTCAAAGACAGACATATCTTCACCGCAATAGATGAGGAACATTTGTTGGATCGTCTTCTTTCAACGCCCTGTCACAGCTCAGCTTGAAACTGAAACCTCACTTCGACCCACACCCAGAGAAGAATGATTGCTTCATGTATTGGGTCGCTTCTTTTGAGGTTGCGGACCCTGAATCAATTAACGTCCACGCAGCCATCAGTGTACTGTTGAAAAACGCCACCAACCACCAGGTCGGCAATATGTCGTTTAATTCGCCAGCCGCCTTGGCCTGATCAAAGACGTCAGCCATCTCTTGGTCCATGCGCGCTTCAACACGCCGCAAGTCTTTATCGTCTTCAATAAAAGACCAAAGATTGATGAGAAATCGAAAGCGGTCCGCCATGGGCATTAAAATATCGATTATTTTGTCAATGGCCGCCCGCCCATGCAGGTTCTCATAAGGCGCAAGAGCCTCGTCAATTTCTTGATAACACACCAAGACAAGCTCTTTGATCAGGTCTTCGCGCGACTCAAAATGCCGATAAAGTGTGGCGCGCCCAATACCGGCGGCCTGCGCAATTTGCGACATCCCCGCCTCTGGATTCGCCAGTAAGGCCGTGATGCCCGCCTCCACTATAGCTTGCCGGGATTGAAGATAGCGCCGATCTTTTTTTCGAGACACCATTGTCTTATACCTTGAAACATTATATAAGACATATATGTCTCATAAAATATCTTGAAAAACCAGTAGAAATTGCTTTTTTTGGGAAATACGGCCATGAAAAACCGCGAAATGAACGAAACCACCGGGCCTGCAACCGCCAAAGGTCCGGATGCCGAAAGTGGGTCAACCCGAAGCGAGGCGGTCGTGCCGGGTTATCGCAGGCGATGGATTATCGCGTCTCTTGTCCTCTTTGTCTTAGTCATACTGCTGCTCGCGAGTTTAGAAGACACGATTGATGTAACCGAAACATCTGCACCTCTGCCGCTCCAAGTGGTGTCTGTTGAGACAGTGAAGACGTCCCCGCAAGTTGCCGAGGTGCGGGCCTTTGCCGAAGTCCGCCCAAGATGGTCGGCCCAGCTCAGCGCGGCGACATCAGGACGCATCGTGCAGGTATTCAATAGCGCGTTAGCGGGAGAGCCCATCGAAAAGGATACGCCGCTGATTGAAATTGAGAAGAGCCGCTATGCTGCCGAACTCGCAAACGCGCAATTAGAGCTTAAACAAGCTGAACTCGCCTTGTGGCAAGCCGAAAACGCGGCGCTTGTCGCCCGGCGCGAATTTAAACGCACGGGCCAAGAACCACCCAACGATCTTGCGCTGAAATTACCGCAACTGGATATTGCCCAAAGCGCTGTCGTATCAGCGAAAGCGCGCGTCTTTGCGGCAGAGCGTCAACTGAACGACACCACAGTGGTGGCGCCGTTTTCCGCTTTTGTGACAGAAAGATTTGTCAGCCCAGGACAAACCGTCAGTGTCGGCGATCCGCTGCTCACCCTTGCTGACAATACGCAATTTGAGATCGTGGTGGAGCTTGGCCGTAAAGACTATGCGCTGCTCCGGCAACCTCTCGCTGGACAAGCCGCCGATGTGCTGCAGCAAGACGGCCAGGTGATTGCGCAAGCCAAAGTGCGAAGCGGCGGCGGCTTTTTGGATAATGAAACGCGACAATATAAAATTTTCTTAGACGTCGATCATCGTGAAGCCAACGCTGTTTTGTCTGGGGATTTCGTGACAATGCGATTGCGCGGCATTCCAATAGATAAAGCCCTCGCCATACCCGCCTCCGCTCTCACACAAGAAGGCTATGTATGGCACGTTGATCAAGATAATCGGCTGCAACGCTTCACACCCGCAATCCTATTCAGGCGTCAAGACCGGGTCATCATACGCGCACCGTCAGATAAAAATGAATGGCATATCGCTGTCACGCCTCTGTTCTCCTTCTTGCCAGGCCAAGAAGTTGAGCAGCGCATATGGGAGAACTGACCTATGCATTATTTGACAGGTTGGTTTATCCGGAATCCTGTGGCAGCAAATCTCTCGATGGCCCTTATCCTTTTTCTCGGCGTCATCACGTTGATCACCATGCGTATTGAGGGCTTTCCGAGAATTCCGCCAGAAAGCATTACGATTTCGACCACATATCTTGGCGCCTCAACGGCGCAAGTCGACGAACTTGTGACACAAAAGATAGAAAAGGCGTTGGAAGGACTCGAAGGGGTCCGCAGCATTACCTCGCAAAGCAGTCATGCGTTTTCTATCGTCACGGTGCGACGGGCCGGGGGTCAAAATCTACAAAAATTGCTCGACAAAGTCCGACTGAAAATTGACGGTTTATCCAACCTCCCGCCATCAGTGGAGCGGCCGATCATCCAAGATGATTCTTATGATTTTCCAGCGCTTTACGTTAATCTACATGGAACAACCGATGCAGTAACCCTGCAAAAACTGGCTGAGACCTTAAAAGAAGACCTTCTCTCACAACCGGAACTGTCGCGGATGAATGTGTGGGGATTGTTCGACCGCGAAATTAAAATTGAAACCGACCCCCAAGTTCTCCAACGTTTTAATCTCACGGCCTCGGATATCGTCGCACGTCTTCAAGCCAGCTCACTTAATTTTCAATCGGGCACCCTGCGCACTGCCGGGGGAAACATCATATTGCGGACCGAGAATCGGGCGAAGTTCGCCAGAGAATATGCAGACATACCCATCATTGAACGGGCCAATGGCACATCGATCACGTTAGGTGAAATTGCCTCTGTCCGCGAAGGCTTTAAAGAAGGGGATTATCTGTTTCGTTTTAATGGCGAAACCACAGCAGGCATGGAAGTCTTAGTCGGCCGCAAAGAAAATCTGTTGCGCGTTTCTGAGATCGTGCATGACGTGGCGCGGTCATTTGAACGTCAACTGCCACCCGGTGTAGACATCACGATTTGGGGAGACAGCTCTGACTATATCGCAGACCGGTTAGAGCTCCTCAGCAATAACGGACTTCAAGGTCTCCTCTTGGTCATTCTGTTCCTATCGATGTTCCTGCATGTGCGTTTGGCGTTTTGGGTCGCGATGGGAATTCCCATTTCCATCATGGGCGCTATTGCCGTTGCCGGATCGACATGGGTTGATTATTCTTTGAATGATGTCACCACCTTCGGCTTGATTATTGTCTTAGGCATACTCGTTGATGATGCCGTCGTTGTCGGCGAAAGCGTGTATGAGGAAAGACGCCATACCCCTGACCCTGCCGAGGGAACACTGAAAGGTGTCGATAAAGTATCGGTGGCGACCGTATTCGGTGTCTTGACCACCATCGCCGCGTTCTTTCCGATGCTCTTGATAGATAATCCTTTGGGAAAAGTGTTGGCTGGATTTTCAGGCATTGTTATCCTTGCACTGATCTTTTCACTGATCGAAAGCAAACTCATCCTACCCACTCACCTCGCGGCGACAAATATTGACGATCAACCACGCTATCTGCTCTCAAAGCTATGGGCAAACGTGCAGTCTTTTTGCCGCGATCGTCTTGCGTGGTTTATCAACAAAATCTATGCGCCAATGCTCATGCAAGCCATTGTGCACCGCTACGCCACACTCATCCTTTTCCTTGCCTTTGGCACACTGGGTCTTGGATTGATTGGCCTTGGCAAGGTCAAAACCGTGTTCTTTCCAGACGTGCCGGGGCAAATTATTACGGTCACCATGGAGATGGACGCGCGTGCGCCATTTCAATTGACGCGGTCCAATCTGGAATACATTCAGCGTCAAGGGCAGACAATCAATCACGAGTTACAGGAAAATTATGCGCTCGAAACACCGCCTATCCGCTCCATGTTCCTCATTATGTCCGATGCGACCTCAGCGCAGCTTTTTGCCGAATTGACGCCTGTCGCCGAACGTCCAACGGTTGGTATTCTCGATGTGCTGGACACATGGCGGGCGCGGGTTGGGAACGTCGAGGGCACGGCGCAATTACACTTCACCGGGACAGAGGAACTCGGCGGCGGATTTCAGATCCAACTTTTTTCCAGAGACGAGGACCTTCTGAAACGGGCGGGCGTAGAGCTGCGCGATTATCTTGCTGGGTTCGAAGGCGTGAGCAATATTCGCGATACGTTGGCCGCGGGTCAGCCCCAATTGGACATCCGGGTCCAGCCAGAGGCGCGCAATCTAGGCTTTGACACCCAAACAATGGCATCACAAATCGGCAATGCGTTTGGCGGCGCCGAAGTGCAAAAGATCAGACGATCCGGTTCAGAGATCAGAGTTATTGTTCAAAATGAGAGTCATGCGCGCGATACGCTTGCAGACCTGCAGCAAACGCAGCTCAGAAGCCGTGACAACCAATGGATCCCGTTCTCGTCTGTTGCAAACATCGAAAGCGGTTATGTCGCCAGCGTCGTGCACCGGCAAAACGGCAAACGGGTCAACACCGTGGCGGCCGCGATTGACCGGTCGGTTGTCGCGCCAGAAGAAGTCGGACAAGCGGTCTTTGAAGAATTCTTGCCGCAACTGACCGCGAAATACCCCGAAGTGTCATACCGGAAGGCTGGCGAGCTGGAAGAGATTGGCGAGATCCAAGGCGGCATGGCGCGCGCTTTGCTGCTGGCCGCTGTTCTCATCTATATCCTGATGGCAGTGCCGCTTAAATCCTACGGTCAACCATTTATCATCCTCGCCATTGTGCCATTTGGTTTTATCGGGGCAGCGCTTGGACATTTGATTATGGGACTGCCATTATCAGTCTTCTCTTTTTTTGGTATGCTGGCGCTGACCGGCGTCGTGATCAATGATAGCCTCGTTCTGATCACGAGATACAATCAGGCGCGCAGCGCCGGGCTATCGGTTGATCAAGCACTGCACGATGCAGGGATGGGCCGGTTTCGCGCTATCTTCTTGACGACAGCAACAACTGTTATCGGTCTCACCCCTTTACTAACTGAAACATCGGAGCAAGCACAGTATTTGATTCCGGCTGCCGTATCACTCGCTTACGGCGAAATCTTCGCCACAGCACTGATGTTATTGCTGGTCCCTGCTCTCATTGCGATCACCGAAGACATCCAAACATCCTTGAAAGCACTCCGACAGAGAGCCACTGCATATGCTGAGAGATAAACCGCTAACCGTCCAGACACTTCTGCGTACGTTCCTAAAACCCATTAGCATAACGTGGCTGCTCACATTATGTGAAACAGCCCTCATGGCCCTGATTCCGCTCTTTATTGGCTTTGCGATTGATGGTTTGTTGGAGCAAAATTATGACTCACTTTATTGGCTGACATCCGTCTTGAGCGGACTCATTCTCTTAGGTATGGCGCGCCGCATCTATGACACACGTATTTACGGCACGATTCGAGCCGCATTGGGCCGCGAATTGATTGATCGCTCTGGCGCGCTGCCTGTGTCCCGTCAAAATGCGCGATTGGATATGGGGCGGGAATTAGTCGACTTCTTAGAGGCGGAAGTCCCGAATCTGCTGACATCAAGTGTGCAGCTTGTTATTTCCGTTGTCATCCTTTTCCTGTTCCACCCCACATTAGCGTGGGCAGCCCTCGCTGCCGCAATGTTGACGATCACTACCTACGGCGCAAGTCATAAGACGTTCTTTCGTCTAAACACACACTTTAATCATCAGATGGAAAAGCAAGTCAACATTCTGAGCGGCAAATCGCCGGACAGTGTTTTCTCTCACCTGCAAAAGCTTCGGCATACAGAAGTGAGGCTGTCGGATATGGAAGCGTATGTTTACGGCGCGATCTACGCTATTCTTATGGCTTTCATCATTTTCAACGTGTGGTTCGCCACCACCAACCTAACCGCAACGGTCGGGACGATCTTTTCCATCATCAGTTATTCGTGGGAATTTGTGGAAGCAACACTGATTCTTCCTGTGACACTCCAAGGCTGGACACGCCTATCGGAGATCATGGAACGCATCAATCAACCCAACGCTGGATAGAAGACATTGCATTCTGCGTCAGACGGCGACCCCATGCGGGCATGAGGGCGCTTCAATAGAAAAGCTCGCCCGAGATATTCATCAAGGGCGAGCTTACTCTTCTGAGATAATGTCTTAGAACAAACGGTTTAGTTATGCAGCGTTAACGTCAGGCCGAATATCCGCGGAGTTGGAAGCGACGCCGTTGGCAAACGCGAGAAGTCACCAAGCAAAAGTGTTGATGCCGCAAGCAAAGGCGTATCATCATCGAAGATGTTTTCTGCCCATGCGGTGAGCTCCCAGTTATTTGCGGTAACTCCTGCGCGGAGGTTTCCATTAAACCGCTCCCCGACAGCTTCGAGAACATCGGATGTGAACCCTTTTTGCGCTGACTCATAACGCCCATCAAACCGAATGAAACCATCATATGATTGGCTCAGGGTATGCGTGTACTGCACACTGCCATTGATGGTATGCTTCGACGTGCGCGGCAGTTGCTGACCGGATACATCAGTCGACGGCAAAAGAGTGCCAATTGGCGGCGCTAAAGCACGCAGACTGCCATCAGCCGCATCGTCAAACTTCGAATCGGCAAGAGCATAGCCAAAATTGAGATCAAGTCCCTCTATGGGTGTTGCCGCAATTTCCAGCTCTATCCCTTTCGATGAACCAGTCCCAGCATTGAGCGTCGCAAATGCAATTGAACCCGGAACCTGATTGGTAATCTGAATATCGTCCATATCAACGTAAAACGCGGCAACATTGACGCGCATTTGGCCATCAAACCAATCTGTTTTTGCGCCCACTTCATATGTCCAATTGAATTCAGGCTCATAAGCCTCAAATTCAGGCGGAAGAAACGGATTTGGCGTATTGAAGCCGCCAGCTTTTGCGCCTTTTGCAATCGATCCGTACAAAAGGGCATCCTCAGTGGCTTGGAAGTCCAATGTGAAACGGGGCGTGACGAAATCAAAAGTTTCCTCTTGATCCCTGGAGACGAGAGGGTCTCTTTGCCGTTTGGTCTCTTCCGTGTAACGCACTTCGGCGCGGCCCGTTAATCTATCCGATATATCGAACGAGGCAGAACCATAAACGGCGTAAGTCGTCGTATTACTGCGAAGTTCATTTAAGGCAGGCAAGGAATTAAAAAGGTCCCTTGGGAAGCCACCAGACAAATCGACAAAAGGAAAACGCGCTAAGACATCTGTGGTCGATACCCCAGAAGGAAGCGCTGACGAATCAATCACCAATTGAGGCCGTTGCTCGCGATTGAGATAATAGTAACTCCCGCCAAACATCCATTGCAATCGTCCCTCGTCAGCGGACTGGATACGAAGCTCTTGGCTGAGTTCTTCATGTTTTTGAGATCCAAAACCAGCAAAGATAGGCAGCGTCACAGACGTCGGTGATACAAGTGTTGTCGGAAAAGTCGACCCAGGCTGCTGGCGATCCTGATCCGTCACACTTTCCGCTGTGAAACGGTTATAGCCCGTGATTGATGTCACACTGAGATCCCCGAGATCCCAGTTTACGTTCAAGCTATTGCGTGAAATCTTTCGCCG
>JANQLI010000345.1 GCA_028280675.1 Alphaproteobacteria bacterium | reverse complement strand
TACATCGCCGCCATCATCATGCTGCCTGCGGCCATTGCTGTTGTCATCACCAAGTCGAAAGCGCGCAGCGCCACCCACGCATCGTCTTAAATGATCGTTGCTTATTGCAGCGCGTCCCGGATGGCTTCGATGCCTGATCCGTGAATCGGTGTGTCTTCAATATCGATCTCGAATGTTTCAATCAGGCGGCACACCATCATGTAAATGCCAATCACCGCTGTGAGCTCAATCAGCTCTTCATCGCTATAATAGGCCTGTGCTGCTGCGAATGTGGCGTCGCTCGGCGACATGTTGGCCACGACTTCATCGACATAATGAATGGTCATGCGTTCTTTGTCTGGAAAGACGGACAGGTCTTGCTCTGGCGATAAGGCCGCAATCCAGGCGTCTTCCATATTGAGCGTTCGCGCCACCCGTTCGTGTTGATGTAGCTCATAAGCGCATTTCTGAAGATGTCCCACACGCAAGATCACGATCTCGCGAATCATGTCCTCAAGCTTTCCGCCACTTAAGTAAGCGCTGAACAATGTCATCATCGGCTGAAACAAGGCCGGTGATCCTGAGAGCATCCGAAAGATATTCAACGGCGGCATTTTTTCGGCAAGCGCCCGGTCTTTGTTAGGCAAATGCTCGGGATCTGGATAAGGAATGCGGGCCATGTCCAACGCCTTGTGATTGATCCGGTCTTCTGTTCTCGGTTAGACTACGTAAAGTGGGTGCAGCATGGAAGAGACGTTGAAAGGGATGACCAATGTCAGATCATCACGGGACGGATAGTGACGCCATTCTCACATTTTGGTTTAAAGAAGCAGGCCCTGAGAAATGGTATGGCGGTGGGCCGGACTTTGATGCAGACATTGCGGCGCGCTTCAAAGACATTGCAACGGCGCTTGCCGATGAATTAGAGCGTGAAGGCCAGTCGCGCTGGGAGGAGACGGCAAAAGGCGCTCTTGCCGCGATTATTGTGCTTGATCAATTTGCACGGAATATGTTTCGCAATAAGGCCGAAGCCTTTGCATGGGATCACTTGTCTTTGGCTCTGGCGCGCCGGACATTGGCGCGGGGGTTTGATATGGAGCTCAGCCCCGCGCAGCGCGCTTTTGTCTATCTTCCCTTCATGCATAGTGAAAATATCGACGATCAAAACCTTTGCGTCGAATTGATGAGTGAGCGGGTGAAGGATGAAAGCAACATTTATCATGCTCTTGAGCATCGCAAAGTGATTCAATCGTTTGGCCGCTTTCCCCATCGCAATGCGATCTTAGGGCGCGACAGCACAAACGCTGAAGAGCAATTCATGGCGGAAGGCGGCTATTCACCTTAAGGCCCTTAAAAAAACGAAAGCGGGCGAAGAGAGCCGCCCGCTTTCTACGTCTACCGAACATGGCAGAGGGGGTGGTGTTAGTCCGGTAGAACGACTTGATCAATCACGTGAATGACACCATTGCTGGTTTCAATGTCGGCGCTGACGACATTGGCGCCATCGACTTTGACGCCATCTGTCGCGTCAACTGAAATATTGCTGCCTTGGACAGTCGCAACTTCAAGCGTTTGACCGGCAATATCGCCCGACATCACTTTTCCTGGCAGAACATGATAGGTCAGCACAGCGACAAGCTGGTCTTTGTTTTCAGGTTTCAGAAGGTCGTCCACGGTGCCTTCTGGCAATGCGGCAAAGGCGTCATCGGTCGGCGCAAAAACCGTGAACGGTCCTTCGCTTTTCAACGTCTCGACAAGATCAGCAGCTTGAACTGCGGCGACAAGGGTGTTGAAAGATCCAGCGCTAATAGCAGTATCGACAATGTCTGCTTTTGCAGGCGCTTCTGCGGCGGCATGGCCGCCAGCAAAGGCGGATGACCCCATAAAGACAAGTGGCAAAGCCACGACAAGGTGTTTGAGGGTACGGAACATAAGATTTTCTTCCTTTAGTTGAGAGACACACGAACACCTATGGGCCCAAGGTGGTACTCTGATGCGCGGGAACAAACATACCCATCCCCTCGCATATGCAGAGACTTACGCGCCGCCAGATAAAACGGATCAGATAAAACGGATCAAATGACGGTACGATGACACGGGAGAGGTCTGTTGGTAGACGGCGTTCGCGGCGGCCCAACCGGCCCAAACATCAGTTTTTACTTATGTTTCCTGAAGGATAGGGATATACTGTCGGCATGATCACATGCGCGTGATCATCCACACATCATTTTATCTCGGGGAAGGACAAATGGGTAAGTGGACCCTGCGACTTATTCTGATACTTGTGGCCGTAGGGGGCTGGTTTGCCTATGACTGGACGCGCGAGTCGCTCCAGCAAATGGCGGCGCAAGAGATTTATCCGGCGGATCAGGGCGCGCCAGGGCAAATCGTCACCGTCAATGGCCGGAAAATGCATGTGCTGGTGAAAGGCGATCTTACTGCCGATCCGACAGGCGCGCCGCTGGTCCTGCTGCATGGTTTTTCGATTGGCGCGCATCAGACGTGGTTCCCCTGGGCCGATACCTTGGCGGAAAAGCGCACAATCATTGTGCCGGATATGTTGAATTTCGGGCATTCAGAGCGGGTTCTGGACCCGCACAGCGACCTCACCCATCGCGGACAGGCTGCTCTCTTGGATGGATTGTTCGATGCGCTTGGCGTCGATCAGGTGGATGTGGTCGGGGCTTCCTATGGCGGGGCGGTGGGATCGCAATTGATTTTAGATCATCCAGGGCGCGTGCGCCGGGTCGTTTATCTGGGCGCGCATATTTATTATGACGATGATTTTATACCCCAGCAAACGCTCGCCTCTCTTCCGTTTGGTATGGGCACGGCGATGACATGGAACTCTATTGGCGGCGGAGGGGCTGCCGCAAAAACGTGCCGTAACGAAAGCCGTCTTTGTGATCATCAGCGTTTGTTATTGATCAAAGGCACTGTCGCAGGACTTCATGCCCTGAATACGCTTGACCAAGATAGCCGCTTGCCTGACGACATCGCGCAAGTGACCATTCCCTCTTTGGTGATTTGGGGAGAAGACGATCCAATTGTGCCTTTGGAAGAGGGCAAACGTTTAGCAGACGCCCTCGGCGCGGAGATCAAGGTCGTCCCCGGCGCTGGTCATGTGCCCTATGAACAAGATCCAGTCTCTGTCGCGCAATGGATTCTCGATTTCCTCGCAGACGGCGTCCCGAAAGACTTC
>JANQLI010000316.1 GCA_028280675.1 Alphaproteobacteria bacterium | reverse complement strand
CGCCAATACGCCGGATCAGAAGCAGCTTGAAGAAGAAAAAGCGCGTATGACCAAGGAAGAGCAGGCGGAGTGTTTTCACTTCAAGCCACTCTACCAACGGGCGGCGATTGTTGCCGCAGGGCCATTCGCAAATTTTCTCTTAGCGATCATTATCTTCACATTTTTCTTCTGGATCATTGGCCAGAACGTGCTGAGCCCACGGGTGGATTCGATACAAGAAGGCAGTGCAGCGGAACGTGCAGGGATAATGGTCGGTGACATCATCAAGGAGATTGATGGCAAAGAAATCGAATCCTTTGATCAGATGGTCAATATTGTTAGCCTAAGCTCCGATACGGAGATTTCCCTTATCGTCGAGCGCAATAGCCAAGAGCTCGTTTTGCTCGCAACGCCGGAACGTGTCAAAGACGTCGATCCATTTGGCAATCCGATCAGTATTGGGCGATTGGGCATTGGCCGGGATGGCACCCCAGATAATTTCAGCAAAGTCCGTTATCCTTTGCCGGAAGCTCTGGCAAAGGGGGCTGGGCAGACCTGGTTCATTATTGATCGCACAGTGGTCTTCCTCGGCCGCCTCTTTCAGGGAAAAGAAGATGCGGGCCAGATAAGTGGACCATTGCGTATTGCGCAAATCTCTGGTCAAGTAGCCACAATTGGATTGGCAGCATTGATAAATCTAGCGGCTATTTTGTCCGTCAGTATCGGCTTTATCAATTTATTGCCAATTCCGATGCTTGATGGGGGGCATTTACTGTTCTACGCTTATGAAGCCGTAGCCGGAAAACCCCTCAACGAGCGCGCGCAAGACTATGGCTTCCGAATCGGGATAGCCTTAGTATTGAGTATGATGGTCTTTGCGACCTGGAATGACCTTGTTCATCTGTTTCAATTTTAGGGCGATGAACGGGGGGTTGAGTTATTTTGGTGGGGATATTAAAGGCATAGCGCGATCATGACACGTTTAGCCCGAGTTATTTTTGGAATATTTGTCATTGCTGTGACGGTTACGACAACGTCATTCATGACACAACAAGTCTCAGCTCAAGCCTTGGGGGGTGGAGTTGTGCAGCGTATTTTAGTGGAGGGCAACCAGCGGATTGAGCCCGCCACTGTCGGGTCTTATCTGGTGATTCAGCCTGGCGATCCTTTTGACGCGCAACTGATCGACTTGTCACTCAAAACCCTTTTTGCAACGGGACTGTTTGCTGACGTCGCGATTACGCGCCGTGACAGCAATCTTGTGATTGCCGTGGTTGAAAATCCCATCATCAACCGCGTGGTGTTTGAAGGGAATAAAGCGAAGGACGATGACGATTTCTATGAAGAAATTCAGCTTCGCCCACGCATTGTTTATACGCGCGCCAAAGTGCAAGCGGATGTGCAAAAGATTCTCGAGATTTATCGCCGGTCTGGCCGTTTCGCTGCGACAGTAAACCCAAAAGTTATTCAATTGGAGCAGAACCGTGTTGATCTGGTGTTTGAGATCAATGAGGGCGATGAAACAGGCATCAATAAGATCAACTTTATTGGCAATGAGGCTTTTGATGATGGTGATCTGAAAGATGTCATGGTGACGGCGGAATCCAAATGGTGGAAGTTCCTCGAGACCAATGACAATTACGACCCTGACCGGTTGGCCTATGACCAAGAGCAGTTGCGTAAGTTTTATCTTTCGAAAGGTTATGCCGATTTCCGCGTTGTGTCGGCGGTTGCTGAGCTGACCCGTGATCGCGAAAGTTTCTATGTGACCATTACGGTTGATGAAGGTGAGCAGTACACATTTGGTGAACTCACTGTTGAAACCGAACTGAAAGAACTCAATGCTGATCGTTTGGCGCGTATCATTGCGATTGATGCAGGTGATACCTATAACGCCGATCAAATCGACAATATCGTTGAGGCGATGACTTTTGCCGCTGGCATTCAAGGTTATGCTTTCGTTGATGTGCGTCCACGGATTAAGCGGAACCGGGAAGAGCGCATCATTGATATTGTATTTGAGATTTCCGAAGGCCCGCGCGTTTATGTTGAACGTATTAATATCAATGGGAATGTGCGCACCCTTGACCGTGTGATCCGCCGCGAGTTCCGTCTCGTCGAAGGGGATGCGTATAATAAAATTCTCATTGATCGCTCACGTGCACGCGTGCGTGGCTTGGGCTTCTTTAAAGAGGTTGAGATCAATGAAGAGCCAGGGTCGCGTCCTGACCGTTCCGTTCTGAATGTGGATGTGGAAGAGCAATCCACAGGTGAGCTCTCCATTGGCGCAGGTTTCTCATCCACGGATAACTTCATTGCTGACTTCAGTATCTCTGAGCGCAACTTGCTGGGACGTGGCCAGTTCCTGCGCTTACGGGCAACGCTCAGTGGCCGCCGTCAACAAATTGATATTCGCTTTACCGAGCCATATTTCTTGAACCGTCGTCTTGCGGCTGGCTTTGATATCTTCAAATTGACAACAGATTACGAAGATGAATCTGGCTTTGAAACAGAAAGTCAGGGTATCGGCCTGCGCATGGGTTTCCCGCTGACGGAATACGCCAGCATGTCTTTACGTTACACCTTCCGTCAGGATGATATTAAGGTGTCGGAAGTTCTCTGTACCTCTGGGATCATTTCGATCCGGGTGTGTGACCAAGTTGGTGAGGAAACCACATCTGTCGCGGGCTTTACCTGGGCAACAGACCACAGAAATGACCCGATCACGCCAACCGGCGGCTGGCAAGCGAGCCTATCTCAGGATGTTGCCGGTCTTGGTGGGTCCGTGAAGTATTCACGCACAGAAGCCTCTGCGGCCATCTATCATGGGTTCACCCAAGATTGGGTCTTAAGTCTTCGCGGTGATGTTGGACACGTGCTTGGTTGGAGTGGGGAAGATGTACGCCTGAATGACCGCTTCTTTAAAGGCGGCAACAGTTTCCGCGGCTTTGAAGTGTCTGGTATTGGCCCCCGTGACTTGGCGACGGATGATGCCCTGGGTGGCAAGACTTATGCCATTGGGACAGTGGAATTACGGTTCCCCTTGGGTTTACCTGAAGAATTTGGTATGAAGGGCGCGCTCTTTACCGAATTTGGCACACTTGGTGGACTTGATGATTCTGATACGGGACCCATGATTGTCGATGATATGTCTATCCGGGCTTCAGGCGGTGTGAGTATTTTCTGGGATTCGCCATTTGGTCCGGTCCGTTTAGACTTCGCTAACGCCTTCATGAAAGAAGATTATGATAAAACGGAAAGTTTCCGGTTTAGTGCAGGTACAAGGTTCTAAAATCTATGACGACAACACTTAAAAACACTTTTGGCCAAGGTTTCCTTGGCCACTTTCTTTTTGCCTTTGTTATTGCGTGTGCGTCTTTCACGTCGCTAGATTCTGCAAAGGCTGAAGAAGGACATAAAATCGTTGTCATTAGTGAAGCAGCTTTTTTTGCAGCTTCTGATGCAGCGAAAAAACTAAATGAAGATTATGTGGAACTGCAGAAAAAAATTGCAGAGGAACTTAGTAAAGAAGCGAATGCTATAAAAAAAGAAGAAGGTGAGCTAAAGAGCGCATCTGAATCGGGTCTTTACGCTCCGGAAGTATTTGAAGAGCGCGCAAAAAAGTTTAATCAGCGCGTTGCTCAATACCAAGTATTACAACAGCAAAAGCAACAAGAATTGGATGCCTCATTGAATAGAGGCAGGTCCTTAATTGCTAATGCATTAAAACCCATCATCAATGATATGATAAAGAAACATCAACCGACAATAATGCTTGATGCGTCTCAACTTATGTTCGCATCACCTGATGTTAATATAACGCCTGAGGTGATGAAGAGGCTTAACGATTCTACGCCTTCAGTTGAATTTGTGCATGTGACGCGCGAGATGCTTATTGAGGCCCAGAAGAAAGCTGTAGAAGCGGCTCAGGCCAAATCGGAATGATCCAAAGCTTTTTCGTAATTTCTTTTCTGCAGCGTAAAGGAATTGAAACAAAACGTTATTTCATTCCTTTACGGCTCTTCTGAAAGCCCTTGTGGCTTTTTTCGAGGAGGCCTACATTAACTGCCAAATGGCAGATTCTCGATTCTACACACAATCTGAACCCTTGAGCCTGCGCGATATTGTTGAGCGTGTGGGCGGAGAGCTGATGACAGATCATGATCCGCAGCTTACAATTTCTTCCATAGCTCCTTTGCAGGGGGCAAAATCTGATCATCTCAGTTTTCTTGCGTCTAACGCCTACAGAGACCAATTCGAGACTTCTCAAGCTGGCGCATGTTTCATTGCCGATCGCGCTCTGCTTGATGCGGCGCCTCAGCAAATGGCGTTGATTTTTGTGCAGAATCCACAAAAAGCATATGCTCTTATTGCGCAAGACATGCATCAGTCGCATACGAACGGTTCCGGTGTACATCCTTCCGCCATTCTTGATCCCTCGGCAAAGCTCGCGTCAGGGGTGTCAGTCGCGCCCGGTGCCGTCATCGGTGCAGGAGTGGAGATCGGGGCGCAGACCGCCATCGGGGCGAACACGGTCGTGGGGCATGGTGTGAAAGTCGGTCGGAACTGTATGATTGCGCCCAATGTGACGCTGAGCCATTCATTGTTAGGCGATAATGTTCGTATTCACTCAGGAACGCAGATTGGTCAGGATGGCTTTGGCTATACGTCGGATGCCGAAGGACACACGAAGATTCCGCAATTGGGCCGCGTGATTATTCAGGACAATGTGGAAATTGGTGCGAACACCACCATCGATCGCGGCGCTGCAGATGATACCGTCATTGGCGCTGGCACAAAAATCGATAATTTGGTTCACATCGCCCATAATTGCACCATTGGGCAGGATTGTATTCTGGTCACCATGGTCGGCCTCTCGGGAAGTGTCACGTTGGGGGACCGTGTCGTATTGGCTGGAAAGGTGGGCGTGTCAGATCATATCACCATCGCTGATGATGTAACGGTGTTGGCGCGCGGGACGGTGCTGAAAGATCTTCTCAAGCCTGGAAAGTATGGTGGCAACCCTGCGCGGCCAGAGCGGGAATGGAAACGCGAGATGGTTGAGATCGCTAAGTTGACACGGCGCAAGAGTAAGCCTCAAAATTAAGAAGTGTGAGATCAAGTTATGACAAACCAGGATGCAGTGGAAATTTTAGACGTGGTGCGTCTTATGGAATTGCTGCCTCACCGGTATCCTTTTTTGTTGATTGATAAACTCAAAATCATTGAAGCAGGCAAGCATGCGATTGGCATAAAAAATGTTTCAATAAATGAAGATTTTTTTCAAGGCCACTTTCCTGGCCAGCCTGTCATGCCCGGTGTTTTAATCATTGAGGCTATGGCGCAAACTTCTATCGCTTTAGCAAAACACGCCCCCCATGTTGAGACGGATGGTAAAATTGCGTTCTTCGGCGCGATGGATAAAGTGAAGTTCCGCCGGTCAGTGGTTCCTGGTGATGTTCTTGAATTGCATATGGAGTTCGTCAAGTCCCGCGGGCCCTTATGGAAGTTTACGGGCAAAGCGACGGTGGACGGTGAAATCGCTGCGGAAGCAGATATTTCTGCGATGGCGCTTGACGAAAACTAAGGGGGCAAAGGGCAATGTCAACTATTCATCCAACAGCGATCATACATGATGCGGCAGAGATCGGACAGGGTGTGAGTGTGGGGCCTTATAGCGTGATCGGCCCGCGTGCAAAAATTGCTGATGGTGTGATGATTGAGTCCCATGTTGTCATTCGTGGTCTGACGGTCATTGGTGAGAATACAAAGATTTACCCTTTTGCCTCGATCGGCCATCCGCCGCAGGATTTGAAATATCAAGGCGAAGAAGTCAAGCTGATCATTGGCAAAAACAATGTTATCCGCGAGCACGTCACGATGCATCCTGGAACGGGAGTCGGCCGGGGTGAGACGGTGATTGGCGACAATGGCCTTTTTATGGTTGGGGCCCATGTCGCGCACGATTGTATTGTCGGTAATAATGTGGTCTTCGCCAATAATGCAACTTTGGGAGGGCATGTCACTCTTGGTGATTATGTCATGATCGGCGGGTTAGCCGGTGTCCACCAGCACACACGTGTGGGCTCTTATGCTTTTATTGGTGGGGCCTCTGCTGTCGTAAATGATCTTATTCCCTATGGATCGGCATATGGTGTAAATGCAACCCTGGGCGGATTGAACATTGTCGGGATGAAACGGCGTGGCATGGACCGCGATATGATTCACGATTTGCGCAATGCCTATCGTTTGCTCTTTGCATGGGAAGGCACGTTCCAAGAACGTATTGAAGATGTCGAAGAACAATTCGCTGAGAATGATGCAGTGATGGATATTATTGGCTTTATCAAAGCGGATTCGGCGCGGAATATCTGCCAACCTGCCTTTGATCCATCGCGTTAGAAGCGGTTTGTGAAAGAGATCGAGCACACGCAATGTCCGAACACAAACATGGAAGCATTGATAAGCTTGGTATTGTTGCCGGTGGGGGCCGCTTACCTCTTCTCTTGACAGAATCGTGTCATGCAGAGGGGCGTCCTTATCATGTCTTGCTTTTAGATGGGTTTGCCGAAGAGAAAGATTACAAATCTTATACCTATGGTTGGACCCACTTAGGAGCTTTGGGAAAAACCGCTGAGACGCTGAAAGACAAAGGCTGCACCCAGGTTGTCATGGCGGGACATGTGCGGCGTCCTGATTTAAAAAAACTCAAACTCGATTGGCGCGCCACCAAATTATTGCCTCAGCTTCTTGGTGCGGCCCGCCGCGGAGACGATGCGCTGTTAAGTGTAGTGGTGAAAAGCCTAGAAGAAGATGGCCTGAAGGTTGTCGGCGCGGATGATGTGTTGGCGCATCTGCTGATCTCAGAAGGGCCGCAGGGCCGCCACCATCCAAGTGAAAGTGACCTCGCTGATATTGAACGCGCAAAATCGGTTGTGACCGACATCGGCGCTCTCGACATTGGGCAAGGCGCAGTAATTTGTAATCAACTTGTCCTTGCTGTTGAAGCGGTGGAAGGCACCGATGAAATGCTCAAGCGGTGTGCAGCAATTTCGACTGATCTGCGTGGCACAGCCGAGGCCCGCCGCGGTGTTTTGCTGAAAATGCCCAAACCCGGTCAGGAACGCCGTGTTGATTTGCCAACCATAGGCGTTCAAACGATCCAACGCGCTGCGGATGCGGGACTGGCGGGGGTGGCTGTTGCAGCGGGAGGCGCATTGGTGCTCGATCAGCAACATGTCATTGAGCTTGCTGATGAATTGGGGTTGTTTGTCGTCGGCATTTCCGCCGATCCGCAGCCCGTCCCGGCATGACAAAGACAGAAGACGGGCATAAAAACGTCCACCTGACATTGGTGGCCGGCGAACCATCGGGCGACGTCTTAGGCGGGCAGGTGATGGCGGAGCTCAAGGCCAAAAGCCATCATGCGATCTCTTTTACGGGTGTTGGTGGGGGGCATATGCAGTCCCAAGGTCTGAAAAGCCTGTTCCCCATGGATGAGATTTCTCTTATGGGGATCAATCAAATCATTGGTAAACTTCCAAAACTTCTCCGTTATATGAATCAAGTGGTCGCTCATGTCCTTGAGACCCGGCCCGATGCCATTATTTTGATTGATAGTTCGGGCTTTAATCATCCCATCGCAAAACGCTTGAAGAAACGGGGGTATCAAGGGAAGATTATTAAATATGTCGCGCCGCAAGTCTGGGCCTCACGGCCATGGCGCGCTCGCAGTATGGCCCGCTACATTGACCACGTTCTGACGCTTTTTCCTTTTGAGCCAGAGTATTTCACTAAAGAGGGAATGGGCGCGACCTTCGTGGGTCATCCCATTGCCGAAAGACCTTATCAGTTTGGCAAAGGACCGGCATTTCGTGCAGATCATCATATCCCTGAAGATGCGCCATTGCTTTGTCTCTTGCCAGGCAGCCGCCGATCTGAACTCAAACATATGACGCCCTGCTTTCTTGAGGCCGTGATGCTATTGCATCAGAAACTCCCAAATTTGCAGTTGGTTGTCCCAACGACAGAACGGTTAAAAGATGAGGTCACGCAACGTTTTGCGGCCGTGCCCCTTCATAGCGTTATCGTATCTGATGAAATCGATAAATTTGCCGCCTTCGATGCAGCAAATGCGGCTCTCGCGGCGTCCGGTTCGGTCTCATTAGAACTCGCTCTGGCTAAAACACCGATGGTGATTGGATATAAGGTGGAAGCGTTGACAGCCTTCATCTTTAAGCGATTGATTTATGCCCCATACATCACCTTGGTGAATATACTTCTGAACCGCGAAGCCGTACCCGAATTCACCCAAGATGACTGTGTGCCGGACCGTCTTTGTAAAGCCCTTTATCCTTTATTCGCGGATGAAGAGAGGCGGAACAGTCAACTGGCGCGTTTTGAGGATGTGCGTACCCAATTGGTGCGCGATGATACATCTGCTGCGGACAGCACCGCGCAAGCCATTCTTGCAATTATAGAATCTTAATCGAAGGCGTTCATTGTTCCTCGCCGGTGTAGAACGCAGCGGTGCGTTTTGCAGACTCGATAGCGATCTGCGCGTTTGTTCCGGCCTCTGTGTGGGCCTTGCCCCATGCTTCGGCCCATCCACGCAATGTGGTCTTGCCTGTCGCGCTCACGGCCCAAGCTTCTCCGGCCTCGATGGTCGATGACCCTTCGCCAGATAGGTGCATGTCTAGCCCCAGTATAGCCAACTCCCACCCTACACCGGTCGCACCGGGGCCATACTGATCCCAATGTGCTTGGCTTTTTGGGTCTGTCGGATGCTCATGTTCGAGCGTCAAAAGTGCGCCTTCGTCTGGTTGTTGGATTGTGATATTGTCCCAACTGATATTTCCCCCGAACTCCCAAGTAAGAGCCAATTGTCTGGGTGGTTCGCAGACGACAATATCGCCGTCCGCATTTCCTTCTATTGAGAAGCGCCCGCCTTGTTTGAAATCGCCGACAACCTTCGCGAACCAGCGCTGCACG
>JANQLI010000203.1 GCA_028280675.1 Alphaproteobacteria bacterium | reverse complement strand
CAACGATGCGACGGCGTACATCAAAGGCCTGGCTGAGTTACGCGGACGCAATGTGGACTGGGCCATCAAAGCGGTGCGCGAAGCGGCCTCGCTGAATGCAAAAGATGCCGCCGCACAGAATGTCATTGATTTCGTCGCCAGCGACATGAGCGACCTCTTCGCCCAAGCCGATGGCCGCGCGGTCGAGGTGAATGGCGAGACACGCACGGTGCAAACGAAAGGCGCGATGGTCACGCGCGTCTCGCCTGATTGGGTGACAGGCCTCTTGATGGCGATCACCAATCCCAACGTGGCGTTCTTATTAATGACCATTGGTTTTTACGGGCTGTTTTTCGAACTCTCCAATCCAGGCGCCATTGTTCCCGGCAGTTTCGGCGCAATTTCGCTCATCCTCGGCCTCTATGCCTTGAGCGTGTTGCCGGTCAACATGGCAGGCGCGGCGCTGATCCTGTTGGGCCTTGTGTTAATGATCGCCGAAGTCTTTGCGCCCTCATTCGGGGCGCTTGGCGTTGGCGGTCTTGCCGCCTTTGGCCTGGGCGCAACCATGTTGATGGACACCGAAGCGCCCGGATTCACGCTGTCATGGAGCGTGATTATCAGCACGACCGCCCTCACGGGCCTCTTTATACTCGGCATACTGACTTTTGCGTTGAATGCCCAGCGGCGTGAGGTGACGACCGGCACAGCCCATATGCTGCATCTTCATGGCATTGTCGAAAGCTGGGACGGCGACACGGGCTGGGTGCTCGTGCAAGGAGAGCGTTGGAAAGCGGCCAGCGCAACACCTCTCACCCCCGGCCAAAAAGTGCGCATTGTGAATCAAGAGGGACTGACGCTTCATGTGGAAGCGGTTTAATTTTTTGAAAGGACAAGACACATGGTTTTAGATAATCTCATTTCCTATCTTGTATTTGCCCTTATCTTTATTGGCTTCCTGAGTTCAGCCATCCGCATCTTGCGCGAATATGAACGCGCGGTGGTTTATACGCTGGGGCGTTTTACCGGCGTCAAAGGCCCTGGCCTGATCATCATTATCCCGATTGTGCAGCAAATGGTGAAAGTCGATATGCGGACCTTGGTGCATGATGTGCCGAGCCAGGATGTTATTTCGCACGACAACGTTTCAGTGAAAGTGAACGCAGTGATTTATTATCGTGTGGTCGATGCCAACCTGGCCATCAACCAAGTCGAAAATTTCATGGCCGCCACATCGCAATTGGCGCAAACAACTTTGCGGTCTGTGCTGGGCAAGCACGACCTTGATGAAATGCTGGCCGAGCGCGATAAACTCAACGCCGATGTGCAAGAAATTCTCGACGCCCAAACTGAGGCCTGGGGCATTAAAGTCGCCAATGTCGAAATCAAACACGTCGATATTGATCAGAGCATGATCCGCGCCATCGCCAAACAGGCCGAAGCGGAACGGGAGCGGCGCGCTAAAGTGATCAACGCGGAAGGCGAACAGCAAGCGGCGGAAAAAATCGCCGAAGCGGCGCAGATCCTGAACCGCGAGGAAAACTCAATTCAGTTGCGCTATCTCTCCGCCCTGCAAGACATCGCCAATGACCGCACCAACACCATTGTCTTCCCCTTCTCGATGGAGAGTCTCGTCGATACGGTAAGGGGCAAAAACACCCGCGATTAGGGAATTTTAAGCTGCGTACACAGCTTGACGCCCGCCCTGGCTTTCGATTTGATGCCGGGACGGTAAAGGAGTATGCGGCATGACAATCATTTGCGCCTTGCATGATGACACAACAAAGACAACATATCTTGGCGCAAACAGCCATGCGACCTTGGGCGACACCGTTGCGCCTGGGCCCTCGCCATCGTGGTTTCGCTTTGGCAAGTGGATCATCGCCTTTAGCGGCGAAGCGGTGCACACCGACCTTTTAGAATTGGAAAGCAACAGCTTTCCCAGCGACGCCGATTCCGCGCTGGCCGTGCTGAAACATTTAAAGACCGTCTTCGATGCGTTTAACATCGAACATCAAAAGGGAGATTGGGCGTCTCCGTCATATGAAGTGTGGGGCATTCTCGTGCATCAAGACGGACGGGTGTGGGACGTGGATTCGCATCTCGCGCTCACCGCTATCCCTGCTGGCAAATTATGGGCGCGGGGGTCCGGGATGGATTTTGCCTTGGGCGCAGATCATGCCCTGCAACGCACCAACGCAACGGCCAAGCAGCGCATCCGCCGCGCCCTGGACGCCGCGATTCATCATGACGTGAATTGCCCCGGCGAACCGGTCATTCAGACGTTTCCTGTAAACTCTTGATGAAAGGATACGGCTCAAACGTATCCATTCCCTCACACACCCTCTCCCCGACGTCCCCCGACTTGATCGGGGGAACCAGAGAGGAATAGCAAAGACCTTACGAAAACAATGCATCCACTTGCGCATCACTCAGCGCCGTTGCGCCGCGCGTGACACAGAGAATGGGCGCATCTGTATAGCGCCCAATGGTGGCGGCGGTTTCGGCAAGCGGGACAGGGTTGCCTTCCGACTCGCTGATGATGATGGCGTGCAGCGGAATGGCTTTCGCATCAAGCGCCTCCACTGCCGTAAGGGTGTGACTGATCGTGCCGAGATACGAACCG
>JANQLI010000190.1 GCA_028280675.1 Alphaproteobacteria bacterium | reverse complement strand
ACGTCGCCTTCAAACAAAAAGGAGGGCGGACTCTCTTGCAAGTCGTCCGCCCTCCTTTTTGGAAACGGGTGGTGGGTGATGCGTCCTGATCGCCAGTTCACACTGATTGGCTTACGGGACGCGTAAAACGATTAGTGGCTCGCGCGGAATTTTGGCCACCAGGATTTGGCTTCCCGTTTGCGTGCCCGTTTAAAGGCTTTTTTCTCTGTTTTACTGTTGCCTGAATGATAGGGGTGTGGGTTAGCATGTGACTCATGCTTCTTTCCAAACCCAAATTGCAGGGCATAGATCAGGAATTTCAACATACTCTTCCTCCAGTGACATTTGGCCTCAAAGCTTGTCACTCAAGTGTCATAAAACACGTATAAAACACGACAAGTGTTACAATACTGTTAAGATGCGTACTGCGTGCGCATTTGTCAAGGGTAAAGTGCGCACAATGTGCACATTTGTGCGCAAAAAGTGCGCATACTCTCTCTTGTATTTTGTTGATAAGAGCAATAAAGGTAAGAAAAACAATGCCTAAGGCGATCTGTACATTTTGTGGCTTAAAGTTGAGTTATCGTTAATGAAACCAGCAGATTTCAAGAAATGGCGTAAATCAATGGGCCTTTCACAAAAGGAAGCTGCGCATGCGCTCGGATTAAAACGGCGGATCATCCAATATTATGAAAAGGGTGAACGGAATGGTGAGAAAGTCGAGATTCCGCGTTCAGTGCGCCTGGCGTGTTATGCCTTAACAACTGGCATCAGCGATTATACAGGTCCGGACGCCAAACCACAGCAGCTTGATCGTGACGCTCTTTAGCGATCAGCGATAAGGCGTCACATTGCCCTTGCGTATGGCGCGGCGCATCCGTTTTGAAATATAGCCAGCGAGAAATTTAGCGAATGGGCTTGCAGGCGCCTTTGTGTAGAACGCTGCATCCAGCCAATCCCGTTCCTGCCAATAGGCATAATTTTTTGAGCCTTTCTGACGGCGCGTCATATTTTGCATCGCCCGGAAATTGACAAGGTGTTTGAACTTGACCCGATCAAGCCCGCCGCGATTGATCGCGGCAATGAAGTCGTCGGCCGTCTCTTGCGTGTACTGATCGACAAGTTCCTGATAGCGGGGCTTTATCATTTGCGCGCTTGAAATCCCCAACCGGCTGACAACGTCACAGCCCCAAGCTGTGGCTGTTCCTTCAAGAAAATCGAGAACCACTTTATGCCCGCCGCCCGACGCAGTGGCTGTGACAATAGCTTTTTTACTGAAGAAACTTGGTCGATTACGTTTATACATAAAATACTCAACAAAATTCTTCATCAAACCCGTGACATTGAATGTATGAACAGGTGCGCCAAGGATAATGCCATCGGCTTTGTCCATTTTTTCGGCGATGGGGCCGATGGTCGAATATTCCGGACAGGCCTCTTCGCCGATATTCACGCATGAGAGGCAACCATCGCAAAACGGCACAAGGAGTTTGCCGAGGAAAATATATTCCACTTCTGTTGGCTGGATGGCTTGCATTTTCTCTTCGATCTGCCGAATGACTTTATAGGTATAACTCTCTTCATTGCGAGGAGAGCCAATGATGGCGAGGATAGAGAGAGGGGCTGTCATATCAGTGCGTGCTGCATTTGTTTCACCAGAAGTTGGTGACTATACTTATATGACAGCATGCTGTCAATTTAGTTTCTTGCTGTCAATTGCGATGTATCTTAAAAGTCTATGTGATTGACCGCATTCTCATCATTGTGGAACAAACAGATGGCCCATTCCGCAGAAGCTGTTGCGATACTCGATTTAATTATAGAGGTTTTAAAATTGGCGCCCAAGGTGCAGCATCAAGGCGATTGCTTGACGCAGGATTTGGGACTGACAAGTTCACGGTGGGGTTTTCTTATGCATGTGGCCCAATCAGACGGTCAATTGACTGTCGCTGACATTGCAAGGCGTATGAAATTAAAGCGTCAAACGGTCCAACGTTTTGCCGTCGGGATCGAACAAACGGGTCTTATTACCTTCACGGAGAACCCAGATCATAAACGCGCGAAATTATTGTGTGTGACACAGAAAGGGAAACGCGCTTTGGCAACGTTAGAAAAACGTGAGTTAAAATGGGCTGAGACAGTGATTGCCGATTTGTCAGACCGCGATATTCGTAAAGCAACAAAAGTCTTGGCCGCGTTTCGCCTGAACATCGCCCCAGAGTGTTAAACGATGCAAGTTATACCGTTAACCTTTTGTTAACCACTTGCTTGACGCCCTTCCTATGACTGTGACTTAATCACCCTATCGTAAGTTGCGTACACGAACCGCGCCTGGGGGACATGCGGACCACAGGCGCTTTTTTATTGTGTTGAGGCCGCACACAATGACGGAGGTTCTACGTGATTATTATCCTTTGGAAGGTCAACGGCTTTTTAAAAAGGTGGGTGCGTCACTACCGTGGGTTCCGCCGCGCTTTGGGGCGTGTGCATTCTTTGCGTGCTGCGAGCCGGGCCGTGATGGCTTCATAACTGCATCTTTCCCACAATAAAAAACGCAGGGCCAGAGGGCCCTGCGTTTCTCAGATTCAGAAAATTTGTGTCCGGCTTAGAAACGGTAACCGACACCGAGACCAATAATCCATGGATCAATGTCAACGTCCGCTGTCACGGCGCCGCCTGCAATGCTGACATCGGTGCTGAGGAAGATTTTCTTCACATCCAGGTTCACACGCCAGTTGTCATCGATTTTGACATCCACACCGGCCTGCAGCGCCCATCCGAAGGAATCATCATAATCAATCGGCAGGCCGGGAGCGCCATCTTCATTGTAGAAGAAGGTGTAGTTCACACCGGCACCAACATATGGGCTGATTTGCGCATCGGGTGTGAAGTGATATTGCAGCGTCAGTGTCGGTGGTAACAAATTCACATCGCCTAATGACCCAACGGTTGAATGGCTGACATCGTGATTTGTTGTTGCCAAGATCAGTTCGGCCGCAATGTTATCCGAGAAGAAGTAGGTGATGTCTAATTCTGGAACAATATCTTCATCGATCTTTACGGCGCCTCCGATGGAAACAGACCCGCCTTCATCGGCTTGCACGCTTAAACCACGTACACGAACCATCCAAGGGGAATCGCCCTCTGCTGCGAGTGATGCACTCATAGGAATGCCAGCGAATGTTGCGATACCAAGTCCAGCAAGCAAAGCGGCTTTAAGTGATGTTTGTTTCATAAGGATCCCCTTTATGTCTTTAAATGTCATCAGTGACGCCAGACAACGTTCATCTCACGTCGCTGTGTCGTATGTACAGGACGCTTAAGTCAGAAGAGAATGATCTGGATCAAACGACTCATGCATTGCGTCTAGACACACGCAGGAGGGATATAGGACGCGTGAGTGACTTTTGCAGGATGACAAAGAGCCACTGCGACAAAAGGCCCTAGACATTCAGTGGTTATTGAGAAAGACTCGCAATCTGTCTCGCAAAACAGCAATTAAATTTGCGCATTTTGATCTTGATCAAATGCAAGTGCTTAGCAATAACATACCGTGCCCCCGGATGGTGCGGTGGAACGACGCATGAGGCATTTTGGCTACTGTTTTTCTGCGATGAGACGCCATATAGCATCCGCATATTTTGGGGCGCTTTGAGTCGATTTCCAGTTGTTTACTTGCGTTTGTGTCCCGCACATCACTTCGGGGTGTTCCGAACACGTCGTGTTTTCGGAATGTCAAATAAGAACCATAAAGAGAAGGTGATTATTGATCATGTCCTTCACTGAGCAACCGTCATATGCGGCACGAGCAGTCGATTATCTCTTCGTCGGCTTTCTTTTTGTTGCTGCGCTGGGATCCCTTTATTGGGCGTCGCAAGCTGTCGATGCCGTTTTGGGATTTCATGCGATTGTTTTTGCCATTGCTTTTTACTTAGCGCTTTTCGTTGTCGGCAAACAGCTTGTCACAGGCAAAGGGTATCGCCGTCCGCAATCAGATGAACTTGTCTATAACGATGAAATTGTCAAAGCGGGAACGATTGCTTCGACATTTTGGGCGATTGTGGGGTTGCTTGTTGGGTTGATCATCGCCTTGCAATTGGCATTTCCGGTTTTGAATTTTGATGTCGCGTGGCTCAGTTTCGGCCGTCTGCGCCCGGTACATACATCGGGTGTCATTTTTGCATTTGGCGGGAATGTTCTACTGGCCACATCTTTTTACGTGGTTCAGCGCACATCTAAGGCGCGCCTTGCAGGTCATTATGCACCGTGGTTTGTGTTTTGGGGCTTTCAGCTTTTCTTAGTCGTTGCTGCATCCGGGTATGTGCTTGGTGTGACGCAGAGTAAAGAATATGCGGAACCAGAATGGTATGCCGACCTTTGGCTAACTGTGGTCTGGGTGGTGTATTTGCTCGTGTTTCTTGGCACGCTGTGGAAACGCAAAGAACCGCATATTTATGTCGCCAATTGGTTTTTCCTTTCTTTCATCGTGACCGTTGCGATGTTGCATATTGTCAATAACCTCACCATGCCGGTCTCATTGATGGGAGGGAAGAGTTATATTCTTTTTGCAGGCGTGCAGGATGCTCTGACACAATGGTGGTATGCGCATAATGCTGTCGGCTTCTTCCTCACAGCCGGTTTCTTGGGCATCATGTATTATTTTGTGCCAAAGCGCGCTGAGCGGCCTGTATATTCCTATCGCCTGTCGATCGTCCACTTTTGGTCTTTGATCTTCATATACATTTGGGCAGGCCCTCACCACTTGCACTACACAGCTCTTCCTGATTGGGCGCAGACCCTCGGTATGACTTTCTCAGTCATGTTGTGGATGCCGTCTTGGGGCGGCATGATCAATGGCCTGATGACGCTCTCTGGTGCGTGGGATAAATTGCGGACCGATCCGGTTATTCGGATGATGGTTGTGTCTGTGGCGTTCTATGGTATGAGCACCTTTGAAGGCCCGGTCATGTCGATCAAGGCCGTGAACTCGCTCAGTCACTATACGGACTGGACTGTAGGCCATACCCATTCTGGTGCTCTAGGGTGGGTCGGTTATATCAGTTTCGGCGCGCTTTATTGTCTTGTGCCGTGGCTGTGGAAACGCAAGACGCTCTACTCCCTGCAACTCGTGAATGCGCATTTCTGGATCTCGACCATTGGGATCGTGCTCTACATTACATCGATGTGGGTCTCGGGGATGATGCAAGGCTTGATGTGGCGTGCGTATGACTCGCTTGGTTTCCTTGAATACAGTTTCGTGGAAACAGTCGAAGCGATGCATCCATTCTATATCATTCGTGCCTTGGGCGGCGCGCTCTATCTCGTCGGCACCATCATCATGGCGTACAATCTTTGGCAAACGGCACAGGGCAATGTCCGCCAGAAAGAAGCGGCAACGCTTCTTGGCAACACTGCTCCTGCAGCGGCGTAAGTGGAGGCGAGATCAATGTTAGAAAAACACGCTGTATTCGAGAAAAACTCTATCCTCCTCACCATTGGGATTTTGGTCGTGGTGGCGATTGGCGGTATTATTGAGATTGCGCCGACTTTCTATCTTGAGAGCACCATCGAGCGTGTTGAGGGCGTCCGCCCGCATACCCCGCTCGAGCTTGCTGGACGGAATGTCTATATTCGCGAAGGGTGCTATGTGTGCCATTCGCAAATGGTGCGCTCACTGCGTGACGAAGTGGAGCGCTATGGACATTATTCACTTGCTGCGGAAAGTATGTACGACCATCCATTCCAATGGGGGTCGAAACGCACAGGGCCAGATCTGGCCCGTGTTGGTGGCAAATATTCCGATGAATGGCATCGCCAGCACATGATTGATCCGCGCAGCTTGGTGCCAGAATCGATCATGCCCGGCTACCCATTCCTTGCGACGACGCCTGTGCGGAAATTCGATATTAAGGCGCATCTTTCGGCTAATCGATCCGTAGGCGTTCCTTATACGGATGCGATGGTGGACAATGCGCTTGCAGATCTCGAATCGCAAGTGGATGAATGGTCAGATGGGTACGATGATTTTGTCGCACGCTACCCTGATGCAAGAGTGCGCGATTTCGATGGCAATCCGGACATGATTTCCGAATTGGATGCTTTAATTGCCTATTTGCAAGTTCTTGGCACCATGGTGGATTTCTCTGAATACAATCCTGAAGAAAATCTACGTTAAGGGAGAGTGGAATGACATATATCGATGTTGCAAGCTTTGCCCAGTCTTGGGGATTGATTTATTTCATGCTCATTTTCTTGGCTGTCTGTGTCTATGCATTATGGCCAAGCAATAAAGACAAGTTTGATCACGCGGCCAATTTGCCGTTTGACGATGAGGACGCATAACATGGCGGATAATCAAAAAGAAATTGATGAACATTCTGGCGTAGACACCACAGGCCATGAGTGGGACGGGATTAAAGAACTCAATAATCCGCTGCCGAAGTGGTGGGTGTACACCTTTTACATCACCTGTATTTGGGCGGTGCTTTACTGGATTGCCATGCCCGCCATTCCTCTCGCGAGTTCCTATACAAAGGGCGTGCTAGGGTATTCTCAGCGTCAAGTGGTTGCCGATGAAATCGCAGCGGCAAACGCCAAGAAAGCGGTATGGGCTGATCGCCTGATGAGTACACCTTTAGAAAAAGTGAGTGATGATCCGCAGCTCATGACTTATGTTATGTCGGCAGCGGGCACCTCTTTTGGAGACAACTGCGCGACCTGTCACGGGACCGGCGCGCAAGGGTCGAAAGGCTATCCGAATCTCAATGATGATGATTGGCTTTGGGGCGGGACACTCGAAGAGATCCAAACGACGATTCAGTATGGCATTCGCTCTGAGCATGAAGAGACCCGTTACTCCGAAATGCCGTTTTTTGTGAAAGATGGATTATTGGAGCGTGATCAAGTACGCGCGCTTGCAGAATATGTTCTTGCACTGAGCGGAGAGGACCATGACGCGGCTCTGGCGGCTTCCGCAGCAGAAACCTATGAGTTTGAGTGTGCATCGTGTCATATGGAAGATGGCGCTGGTGATATTTTCGTTGGAGCTCCGAACTTGAAAGATAAGATCTGGCTGCATGGTGAAGGCCGTGACGCTATCATTAAAAATATCGGCTATATGAAAGCGGGTGTTATGCCCGCGTGGAAAGACCGCTTGGATGAAGCAACCATTCGTAGCTTAGCGATCTATGTGCATTCACTCGGGGGTGGGCAGTAATACCCCCCATGCATTTGCACATACTGCGTGTTGTAAATGGATACCGTTAACGTGGATACCAATCAGAGTACAAAACCGGGGGGCGCCATTGCTGAGGCTGCTGCCCCCGGCGTTGAACGTATTGATGTTACAGCCATCAATAAAACAGAAACGCGGTCTCTCTATAAATCGCGGGAACCGATCTATCCTAAGCGCGTTCAGGGCACATTCCGGAAAACAAAAGCCATCGCGATGACGATCATGTTTGCCATTTATTATGGCTTGCCATGGGTGCGGTGGGATCGTGGTTTGAATGCGCCTGACCAAGCGGTATTGGTTGATTTTCCAGGGCGCCGTTTTTACTTCTTCTTTATCGAAATATGGCCGCAAGAAATTTACTACATTACTGGGCTGCTGATCCTCGCAGCCATTGGCCTCTTTCTTGTAACCTCTCTCTTTGGCCGTGTGTGGTGCGGTTTTGCGTGTCCGCAAACGGTTTGGACGGATCTTTTTCTCGCAGTGGAACGCCGCGTGGAAGGGGACCGCAATAAACGTATTCGTCTAGCCAAAGCCCCGTGGACGATGGACAAGATTTTCAAAAAGATCATCAAACACAGTATTTGGCTGGTGATTGCGGTGGGGACCGGCGGTGCATGGGTGCTCTATTTCCACGACGCGCCAACCTTATTCCGCGATCTTTTCACGCTTGACGCGCCGATGACGGCTTACTTGTTCATCGCTCTCCTGACCTTTTTCACCTATCTCCTTGGTGGGTTCGCCCGCGAGCAAGTGTGTATCTATATGTGTCCATGGCCCCGTATTCAGGGCGCGATGCTTGACGAAGACACCTTGATGGTAAGTTATGAAAAAGATCGCGGTGAACCGCGCGGTCCCCATAAAAAAGGTGATACTTGGGAAGGCCGTGGCCATTGTGTCTCGTGCCGTCAATGTGTCGTGGTGTGCCCGATGGGGATTGACATCCGCGATGGCGCACAACTCGAATGTATTGGGTGTGGTCTGTGTATTGACGCCTGCAATGGCATTATGAAAAAACTCGACTTGCCGCAGAACCTCATTGCATTTGATACGGATAAAAATATTGAGCGCCGTTCGAAGGGTGAGCCGACATCCTACAGCTTGTTCCGACCGCGCACCTTTGTCTATTCCGGTGTTTTGGTTCTTGTCGCGGCGGTGATGCTGTTGAGTTTGCTCAACCGCTCGACTTTAGAGCTGAACATTCAGCGTGATCGGAATCCGCTCTATGTCACATTGTCTGACGGTGGTGTGCGCAACGGCTATACGGTCAAGATTTTGAATAAGACGCAGGATGCGCGCAATTTCCGTTTGACTCATCAATCAGAGCATGCGCTTGAGATGAAAATCGTTGGAACGGATGCGCAATTGCAAGACTTCATCGTCAACGTCGAGTCTGATAAACTGCGTGCGGTGAGGGTGTTTCTGACGAAACCGGGCGATACATCCCCGGTAGAGAACATCCCTGTCACGTTTACAGTGACGGATATAGAACTTGGGACAACGGCGTCCTATGAGGGCACTTTTGTAGGAGGCGGGAAATGACCACAGACGTACAAAAACCGATTACCGGTTGGCATGTTTTGAGTTGGCTTGTCGCTTTCTTCATTGTTGTTGGCGCGGTGAACGCGGTGTATGTGTTTGTTGCTCTCGATAGTTGGAGTGGTCTTGAGTCCGACAATGCCTACAACGACGGTCTTGAGTATAATGAGGTGCTTGCCGCTCGCAAAGCGCAGACCGCCCTTGGATGGACCTCTGGATTAGAAACCGTTCGTGGTGCTAATGGGTCTTATACGCTGATTGCTGATTTCCGCGATAAATATAATCAGCCGCTTGAGACTCTTGGCGTGACTGCTGAAGTGAAACGTCCCACACATGAAGGGTATGATGTACCCATAGAGCTGACACATATAGGACAAGGCCGCTATCAAGCGTCTCTCGATTTGCCGCTCAAAGGGATGTGGGATGTTTATGTGCGCGCGGAACGCGGATCATCCGATCTCTTCGTCGCTAAATCACGCATCATGATCGAATAAGCGGTATGGATGCGTTTATTGGACATAAACCAGATGCGGTGAACGCACACTCGGGTCAAGCGGCCTCAACACCCTCGTGGCAACATGACGGGGTGACCATTGACCCTTCGCGCTACGTTACCGAAACTGAGGATGGTCTCGCGCAACTCCATTTGATTGTGGAGAATATCGAATGCGCAGCGTGTGTGCAGCGCATTGAACGTGGCCTTCTCAAACTGCCCGCGATTGACTATGCCCGTGTCAATCTTTCAACCCATCGGTTAACCGTGCGATGGGATGAGGCACAATTACATCCGGCAGGCATTCTTGAAAAACTCATGAAAATGGGTTTTGACGCAAAGCCCTTCGATCCCAGTTTTCAAGAAAGTGCGACAGATGACGACACTGATCTATTGCGCTGTCTTGGTGTAGCCGGATTTGCCGCCGCGAATGTGATGTTGATTTCGGTTTCCGTTTGGGCTGGTCTGGTATCCGATATGGGACCGGGCACCCGTGGTCTGTTTCATTGGATATCGGCGCTGATTGTGTTGCCGGCTGTCGCTTATGCTGGGCGTCCGTTCTTTAAGTCTGCCCTCACAGCTATTCGCGCCGGTCATTTGAATATGGACGTGCCAATCTCACTTGCTGTTTTGTTGGCCTGTGGCATGAGTATTGCTGAATCATTCGCCAATGCCGAACATGTTTTCTTTGATGCCGCAGCGATGCTGCTCTTTTTTCTGCTCATTGGGCGTTATTTAGACCGCCGGGCGCGCAGCCAGGCGCGTTCTGCCGCGCAAAACCTTCTGTCACTTCGTACATCTGCGGCCACCGTTTTAGACGATGATGGCGGTCAAACATTGCTTCCGATCCATGAGATCGCCCCTGATATGCGCGTGCTTGTCACGGCAGGGGCGCGGGTGCCTGTCGATGGTGTTGTCGAAGAGGGGCAAACAACCATCGACACCAGTATGGTGACCGGGGAAAGCCTGCCACGGGAATCCACCAAGGGCGAAGCTGTGTTCGCGGGAACAATGAACCTCACTGCGCCGATTACAGTTCGTGTGACCAAATCAGATCAAGATACGCTGCTCTCTGAGATCGTACGCTTGATGGAAGAAGCCGAGCAAGGGCGGGCCTCTTATGTACGGCTTGCAGATCGCGCGGCGCAGATTTATGCGCCTGCCGTTCACGGACTTGCCTTACTGACATTTCTTGCGTGGTGGCTTGTGGGTGGCGTGGCCTGGCAGGATTCACTCTTTACGGCCATTGCCGTTTTGATCATCACGTGTCCTTGTGCGCTTGGTTTGGCTGTCCCAGTGGTGCAGGTGGTCGCGGTTGGTCAACTTCTCAAGCAAGGCGTGCTGGTGAAAGCCGCTGAAGCGCTTGAGCGTTTGGCGCTCATTGACACCGTTGTCTTTGATAAAACTGGAACGCTCACAACAGGCGCCCTCACGCTTGTAAACCGGGATGATATTCTCCCAGAAGATCTCGCACTTGCGGCGTCTATTGCCGCTGCAAGCCGTCATCCCTTATCACGTGCTTTGGCACGTGAAGCCGGAACAGTCGCCGCTCTGCAAGGTGTCGTGGAGCATCCAGGGTCAGGTTTGCTTGCAGAACGAGAAGGGCAAATGATCCGCCTCGGCAATCGCGTGTGGTGTGGCGTCACAGATGAAGGCGGGGCGCATGCGTATAGCGAAATTTGGTTGAAGCGCGGCGGTGCAAAACCAGTCGCCTTTCTCTTTCAAGATGAAATACGCGAGGATGCGCGTGCTGTGGTGCAAGCTTTCCATCAGCGTGGCATGCAGGTCGAACTCCTTTCTGGGGACCGCGAAGATGTTGTGCGTCCGTTTGCGGATGCTCTTGGGATTGATACGTGGTCGGCACAGGCGCAACCGCAGGACAAGATTGTCCGTTTAAATGCTTTGCGCGAAGAAGGCCGTCAAGTCTTGATGGTGGGGGATGGCATTAATGATGCCCCTGCATTGGCGGCCGCGAATGTGTCCCTGTCACCCTCTTCTGCGAGTGATGTCAGTCAAGCGGCGGCGGATTTTGTGTTCCAAGGGGGGCGCCTTGCGGCGGCTGTCACGCTTTATGATGTGGCTGTGAAGTCCAAGTCACTCATTATGCAGAATTATGGGCATGCCTTTATCTATAATGTGATCGCTGTTCCTCTCGCGATGCTTGGCTATGTGACGCCGCTTTTAGCGGCTTTTGCCATGTCGGCTTCATCCCTTGTTGTCACAGGGAACGCCATGCGCCTTTACCGCATGCAAAAGGTGTCAAAATGACAGCCTTGATCTATTTGCTGCCGATTGCTTTGTTGATGGGCTTTATCGGCCTGATCGCGTTTCTATGGTCGTTGAAATCAGGACAGATGGACGATCTCGAAGGCGCGGCAAATCGCATTCTCTTTGATGACGAAGAGGATGAGATGTCTACGGATGAGTCGAAAGAGACTTAAGTCTTAATTTCATCCGCGCGAATATCTTCAAAAGCATGCCATGTCGCATGCCCGATAAGCGGGAAGACATAAATCATTCCGATGAATAAGGTCGCCATCCCAAACAACATTAACATGACAATGAGCCATGCCCATACGAGCATGGGCCAGAGGTTTTTCTGTATGGCGCGTAAGCTGTAAAGAATAGCGGTGACCGCATCAACGTTCTTGACCGTAAGGAGCGGGATTGAGAAAGCGCTGATCGCAAACACAGTGGTCGCAAAGACTGCACCAATCGCCGTTCCGACAACCAAAAGACTGAGTCCATTTGGATCTTGAAGTACGAAGACAACAAGATCAGACAGTGCGCCATACTCGCCATGCACGGAGAGCGCCACGAGAAGTGTGGCGACTCTTATCCATAATAAAAAAATCACCAGCAAGATCACGCCAATGAAGCGGACTTGCACTGGGGCTGCAATTTTGATGATGAGATCGCGACCAAGCTGAACGGGTTCACCGGCTTTGCGACGGCGGCTTGCTTCGTAAAGCCCTACTGCGGCAACAGGGCCGATAAGGATCAACCCTCCTGCCATAGACAGGAAGAGAGCGGAGTATGGGAATTGCAACACACCCCAGAGCAGGAATGCGCAGCAGGCCGAAAAAACCAGACCGTATGTGAAACTGACTTTGCCCATGGCCTGACAATCTTTGTGTCCTTTCGCGAGCCAGGACCATGGCGCTTCCGTACCAATACTTTTTGGCTCTAAATGCGCATAGGCTTCGTCATGAGATGTGGTTGTTGTGGGGGGTGTACTTGTGTCAGCGACCATCGATCCAGCCTCTCTCCTTGCCAAGGTCTTGAATGCGCAACCTTTTGGCCTGTTCGATTTTCTCTATTTTGCTCCCTTTTATGGCGTCTGTTAAGTGTTTTCATTGAGAATGATTTGCAAATTTAGGTCTCATGCAGTCTGTGTCATCAGTGCGGCTAGCTGGCTATCAATCATGTCAATGAGCGGTTCGGATGTAAGCTTTCCGTTTGCATCGAAAGCATTGTGCGCTTCCCCGACCGACACACCTGTGCCGCTGACAATTGCGCCAAGGTCGGCCATTTGGCTTCGTAAATGCCCGAGCGCACGAATACCCCCAAGCCGGCCTGGGGAGGCGGCGAACAATCCGACAGGTTTTCCCGTGAAGCTCGCCGACGCTCCTTGTGTATCTGTAGGACGTGATGTCCAATCGAGTGTGTTCTTTAACAGTGCAGGAAAGAAACCGTTATATTCGGGTGTTGCAATCAACAAAATATTATGCGCGTTGAAAAGATTTTGCAGTTCTATAGCTGTCGTTGGTAAACCGTCACGCTCTTCAAGGTCGCCATTGTAAATGGGCAGTGGATAATCATTGAGATGAAGGCGCGTAACAGTGATGCCTTTCTCTTCTGCGAGATGTGCGACTTCATTGATCAACTTTCCGTTCCAGGAATCTTTGCGGGTGCTGCCTGAAAATGCGAGTGCTTTGATGTCTGACATAATGTGTCTCCTAAAACGAATCTTTACGCTGCGGCTTTTATGGTTGCACGATCATGCGGTAAATGAAAATCAAGTTCTGGACCTGCGGGCACAATCCCGCTTGGGTTGATGGGTTTGTGGCTGCCATAATAGTGCTCCTTAATGTGATCCATGCGTACCGTCTCAGCGATGCCTGCAACCTGGTAGAGTTCGCGCACATAGTGCGATATATGGTGATACTCTCTGAGTGTTCGTATGTTGCATTTAAAGTGTCCGACATACACCGCGTCAAAACGGATCAATGTTGTGAACAAGCGCCAATCCGCTTCAGTCAGTGTGTCACCAGCCAAATAACGCTGACGCGACAGCGTATCTTCGATTTGATCAAGCGCGTGAAATAAGGCTTGCACGGCCTCATCATAAGCGTCTTGTGTTGTGGCAAAGCCTGAACGATAGACGCCATTATTAATGGTCGAATAAATAGCCTCATTGATGGAGTCGATTTTCTCGCGCAGGTGTTCCGGATAAAGATCGCGTGTGTTTCCAGTGATGTGGTCAAACGCCGTATTGAAAATACGTAAGATCTCAGCAGATTCGTTATTCACAATTGTATGTGTTTTTGTGTCCCATAAAACAGGAACCGTCACGCGACCGGTGAAATCGCTTTTTGCAAGCGTGTAGATCTCGTGCAATTTCGATTTCCCATACAGAGGCTCTGGCGTGTTGCCGAACGTCCATCCGTCTTCGCCCATGAAGGGATCCACTACGCTCACAGAAATAATGTCTTCAAGGCCTTTTAGGGTGCGCGCAATCAAAGTACGATGCGCCCAAGGGCATGCAGAGGAGACATAGAGGTGATAGCGCCCTGGCTCGGCCGGAAAGTTTGGCGCGCCAATCTGATGGCGGAAGGTTGATCGTTGACGCTCGAAACGTCCATTAGAGGATTTGGTGTCATACCATTGATCTACCCATTCGCCGTTTACCAGTAATCCCATAGTGTGCGCTCCTTAGTGGTTTTCCTGTCTTTAGAAAAAGACATAGAGACTGGATGACAGAGCCAGGGTGCTCACTGCGATGAGCAGGGAAAAAGCGTGTCCTAACATGTCCGTCTCCTTCGTTTTGGTGATGGGGGTCAGCCCCGGTGACAGTGGAAATCTATATGTTCTTGATAAATGAAAAAACAGTGATATAAAGAAATAATAGTTCTTTTATGGAGAACAATATGGACCGCTTCGACGAGATGGAAACCTTTATCCGCGTGGTTGAGGCTGGCTCAATTACCAGAGCGGCTGACCAGCTTTCTGTGGCTAAATCCGCCGTGAGCCGCCGTTTGTCAGACCTGGAAGCACGTTTGGGGACGCAATTGCTGCGACGGACAACGCGGCGGCTGAGCCTGACCGATACAGGCAGGGCCTATTACGATCAGAGTGTCCGCCTTCTGAATGATCTCACTGAAGTGGAGGCATCGGTTTCTGAGCAGCAAAAAGAACTCGCAGGACCGTTACGCGTCACCGCGCCCTTATCCTTTGGTTTGCAGCACATGATCGACGCGATTGATGATTTTTTGCACGCGCACCCCTCGATAGACATGTCTCTCGACTTTAGCGACCGCCATATTAATCTGATTGAAGACAATGTGGATGTGGCCATCCGTATTGGGGACCTCACGGATTCGCAGCTCATTGCCTGTAAGTTGTTTCCTGTCAAAAGCATTGCCTGTGCAAGCCCGGACTATCTGGCGCAACATGGCGTTCCGCAAACACCGGACGACCTCTTATCCCATAACGCTTTATTATATTCTTTACGCATGTCGCCGGATTTTACCTATCTTGGTCCCGATCAAGAAAAGGGTGTTTTATCACTGAAAGGAAAGCACTCCGCCAATAATGCAAACCTTTTGTGTGAATTGGCTGTTGCGGGGCATGGATTCGTGATTATGCCTGTATTCCACCTTTGTGAGGCGTTGAGTGAGCGGAAACTCGTTCCCTTCCTGACGACCTATAGTTGGGGTGATATTAATGCATATGCGGTTTACCCCTCAAAACGTCATTTGTCGCACCGTGTGCGGACATTCATTGATTTTCTGGATAGATATTACAAAGACTACCGTCCTTGGGAAACATGTATTGACCAATATGTGACCTCATGAGGCTTTGCTCTATACGTTGCGTAAATCTTGTTTGTAGACTTCCTATGCATAACGTTTGGGAGGATGCGATGTCTCTAGCTATACGGTACTGCTTAATTTCCGCGCTTTGTGCGCTTGTTATCTTGATAGTGATGCCTGTTTCAAGTGTCGCACAAGATGTCGATGCTGACGCATCACCACCTGTCGTTTTGATCACAGGATCGAATCGCGGTCTCGGGTTTGAATTCGCAAAACAGTATGCGGAGAAAGGGTGGACGGTGATTGCGACCTGCCGCAAACCAGACAGTGCGGATGATTTACAAGCGCTCGCGGCCGATAACCCCAATCTGATTATCGAACAATTGGATGTAACCGATAATGCGGAGATTGCGGCGCTGGCAGAAAAATATGATGGCACACCGATTGATGTTTTACTGAACAATGCCGCGGTGCTCGGTAATCAACAAGATCAACGTTTTGGCACGTTTAATTATGAGATGTTCGAGAGCCAGTATCGCATTAATTCGCTTGGTCCTATGAAAGTCACAGAAGCATTCATTGATCATGTGGAGGAAAGCAATCAAAAGAAAATCATTTTCCTCGCCAGCCGTGCAGGTTCTATTGCCTCGATTCAACCACCGGCTAATCTGTATTCGTATCGCGCAAGTAAAATGGCGGTGCATCTCTTCGCATATAATCTGTCCTTAGAATTACCAGAGCGCGGTATTTTGGTGGGTCTTCTTAATCCTGGCATTGTCGATACCAAAGGGGTGCTTGATCTCAAGCCAGGTGATCCGGTGCCTGAAGCATTTCAAGATCTGATGCCCCTGATAGAGAGCGGCGTCTTGCAGCTTATGCGGCCCCCGGAATCGATTAGCGCGATGATTGAGCGTATTGACGAATTATCTCCGGAGACCAATGGCGTCTTCCAAGAATATGATGGCAGCGTCATCCCCTGGTAGGCGGTCCGCCATCCCCGCACCGGATAAACACATCTGAGCTCTCATCGTGGGCATCAACTGTGTTTATGATGCCGTCATAACGGATATACGTCGACTCATGTGACGGGAGAGCTTTTATGAAGACTGTTTTTTACGGCTGGTATGTGCTGGCGGGCTTGTTCTTGGTCTATATGGCCTCCAACGGTATTGTCTTAAACACACTGCCGCTTTTCTTCCCAGACTTGATGCAGGATTTTGCATGGGATGAAGCGCAAGTCACCCAGCCTGTGGGTATCTTTTATCTGGCGTCCGCTTTTGCATCCCCAGTTGGCGGTATATTGCTGGACCGTTATTCCCCAAAAATACTCATGGTGATTGGCTTAACGACGATTACCGCTGCTCTTGCTGCGATTCCTTTCATGTCGGAGCTTTGGCATTTTATTGCCATTTATTGTGTCTTTGCTGCCGGTCTTGCGATTGGCGGATTGATTCCAAGCATGGTTCTGTTGACCCGCTGGTTTGATCGCTACCGTGGTATTGCTGTGGGTTTCTTGCTGATGGCGACAAATCTAGGCGGCTGGCTTTTCCCGCTTTTGATCAGTGACGCCCTCGTGAATGACGGATGGCGTGCAGCAATGTTCATTCTTATCTTCCTCGGTGGCGTGATGATGCTGGTGCCGACGTTACTGCTTGTGCGTGATAGGCCGCAAGATATGGGTTTGCAGCCGGGCGGCGGGCCTCAAGAAAGCGATGCGGGCCCTGTGCAAGTCGCAACATCCTCTGCAACGGACCTCACCTTAAAACAAGCATTGCAGTCACCGATCTTTTATTTGCTCGCGTTTGTGACCGCTGTGATGTGGTTTTGTATTGTGGGCTTGCTGCAGCATCAGTCCATTTTTATTGGCCAAGATTTAGCGATCGATACGGCCTCGCTCGCGTTCATCTTCAGTACCTTTTTTGGCTGCGCCCTCCTCGGGAACTTGGTGTTCGGTTATCTTAGCGATCATTTTGATAAAGGATTGATCATGTTGGCAGCAATGGTCAGTCTCACATTGGGTCTGATTTTGCTGCGCAGTGCTGAGGCGGGCGGTGTGTCTCTTCTTTACATTTTCGCGCTGGTTGCCGGGCTTGGCTATAGTGGGTCCTTCACGATGATACAATTGACCATCGCTGAGTTTTTCTCAGGCGCGTCTTATGGGAAAATCCTTGGCACGTTTGTTTTTGTCGATACGCTCGCAGGATCAATGGGGGCGATTGTCCTTGGCTCCATGCGCGTCGCGCAAGGAAGTTATGTGCCTGCATTTAACATGATGATAGGCCTTTGTTTGGCGGCCCTTGTTTCAGTGCTTTATTTGAATCGGCAAAAACAAAAAATGATGTCTTAAGGAGAAGCTTAGCGCTCAACTTCGTCTGCATGACGTTCGGGGCGCCATCCTGTCATCCAGAAATCCAGCTCAACAACTTCCGCAGGTTTGCCATTCTTGTGAAAGAAGGAATCCATAGTGTAGGTCATGCCGCTTTCACGCTCGATGATTGTGGCTGTGTTGCTTGGCCACTTACCATCAACAATCATACCACGGACGGCTGCTTTGCCAATATCGTGATAGGCCATCATGCCATCTTGTTTGATAAAGTTGAGATAGGTTGTCGTATTGACCGCTTCATCAATGCAGTCTTGTTGGCCGCGTTCGCCAAAATTCGGTGCACGGCGGCGGTCATTTTGGGTGCCCGCTTTTGGGCCGACAATTTTTTCGATTTCACCGATGGCCTGCGCCAGGCGCGCGCGCTCTTCCTCCGCATTTTGTGGGGGTGTTGCAAACAGAGCCTGTATGCGCGCCCATTCGCTATCTGTCAGAGAGACCTGTTCGGTATAGCTACAGCTAAACCCATGGCAAACGGGAAAATTGCTCCGGGACGGAGAGGGGCCTACATACGTTTCATACAGGCTAATCGCAGGCGATGTACCGCATGCGGAAAGACCGAGTAACATTGCCGCCATCATAAAACGAAAGGTGATGCGCATGAAATCCTCCTCCTCTCATTGTGGTGTTATTTGACCCCGCTTCGCTGTGGAAATCAACGTCTTTATCATCTACAAATATCCGATCGCATATCATGATGATGAAAATAAGGACACTGATTGACTTCAACACATGTAAAACCTCTGGCTCCTTCACCTTGGGTGATGATGTGCTGTCAGGAGATTCCTGCAGGCGCCACCGTCTTAGATCTTGCATGCGGGCAAGGGCGTCACGCCATTTACTTGCGTGACCATGGTTATTCTGTCACAGCTCTTGATCGCGATATTACTGCTGTTCAAGATATAGGCGGGATTGAGGTGATCGAAGCGGATCTTGAAAATAACAATTCTTGGCCGCTTGGGAATCGTATGTTTGATGCTGTGGTCGTTGTGAACTATTTGCATCGCCCTCTTTTCTCTTCACTGCTATCTGCGGTGAAGCGTGGAGGTGTCTTGATCTACGAGACGTTCATGGAAGGACAACAGGCATATGGCCGACCAACAAATCCAGATTTTTTACTGCAGTCAGGAGAACTCAAGAGAGTGATTGGAGAGGCATTTGACATCATTCAATTTGAAGAGGGCTATGCATCCGAACCAACACCCAATGTCAAACAGCGTATCTGTGCCTGCAGAATCGTATAGCGTGTTTTTTGCATGGTGAGTCTTAATGCGGAAGCCCATGACAAACGTTAGGACCCTTCTCCTTCTTTTTGCTCTGATGTGCGTATCTGGGTGTGAGGAACGCGCCGCACAGCAGGACATCCCCTCCGCTCATGACGAGGGGCATCATGAGGCGTTTTTGATCTCTATGGAAGATCCAGCGCAATGGGTCAGTCACGGCCGGACGTATAGTGAACAGCGGTTTAGTCCTCTTACACAGATTAATACAGAGTCGATTTCAGATCTCGGGCTGGCGTGGTCATTCGATTTGCCAACGCGGCGCGGCATTGAAGCCACACCTATTGTCGTTGATGGGGTGATGTATGTGTCTGCTGCTTGGAATCTCATTTACGCTTTTGACGCAAAAACTGGCGCAAAGCTGTGGTCCTATGATCCAGAGGTGTCGCGGCCATGGGTCGCGAAATACGCATGCTGTGATGCGGTCAGTCGCGGTGTTGCAGTGTGGCAAGGGAAAGTCTACGCCGCCACCTTGGATGGGCGATTATTGGCTTTGGATGGAGCATCTGGCGCATTGCTTTGGGAAGTGCTCACAATTGATCCTTCAAAACCATACACCATCACGGGGGCGCCGCGTGTTGTGAAAGGGAACGTGTTGATCGGGAATAGCGGAGCCGATTACGGCGTACGTGGATATCTCTCGGCTTACGATGCTGAAACCGGTGAACGCGTTTGGCGATTCTATACTGTGCCCGGTAATCCAGATGACGGTTTCGAAAATGATGCTATGCGCATGGCGGCAGAAACATGGACTGGGGATTGGTGGCGTTATGGCGGAGGGGGGACGGTCTGGAATTCTATGGCCTATGACCCTGACCTCGATCTCCTCTATTTTGGCGTTGGCAATGGCACGCCATGGAGTCGTGATCTGCGCAGCCCTGGAGGCGGTGATAATCTCTTTCTGTCGTCGATTGTCGCGGTGCGTCCAGACACGGGCGAATATGTGTGGCATTACCAAACAACACCAGGCGAGTCATGGAATTATTCCGCTGTCGAATCGATCATTCTTGCAGACCTGATAATCGACGGCCGTATGCGTAAAGCAGTGATTCAAGCGCCGAAGAACGGATTTTTCTATGTGCTTGATCGTGAAACCGGCGCGTTTATCTCTGCTCAACCATATATCGCTCTCAATTGGGCCAGTCATGTGGACCCTAAAACGGGCCGTCCGGTGAAATATCCTTTTGCCCATTATGGAACGGAAGGACGGCTTATCGTTCCTGGGCCTTCAGGAGGACATTCTTGGTATCCGATGTCCTATAACCCTCAGACCGGCCTTGCATATATTCCTGTCCAAGATGTTCCGAACTCTTATCAACAAGTCAGTCCATTTGAATTTAAGCCCGGTTATCAAAATACGGGAATTGCAGAAGGTGTGACGAATTTTCGTGCGCGTAATCCTCAAGATCAAAAACAGCCGCTTAAATTTGGTGTGTATCTGATCGCTTGGGATCCTGCGGAAAATAAAGAGCGCTGGCGTGTGCCGCATCAATCTTTGGGCGGAGGAACCTTAACAACGGCAGGGAATCTTGTTTTTCAAGGTTTAGGGTCTGGCGCATTTGTCGCTTTTGATGCGCAAACTGGCGATAAAGTATGGTCATACATGACCGGAACGCCAATCATGCCGGGAGCAGTGTCTTATGAGGTTGACGGCGAGCAGTATATAACGGTTATGGTGGGTCGCGGAGGCGGCAGCGGTCTTGTGGGTGGACCGATGGGCATGGCTTGGCAACAAGTCGAAAATTTAAATCGTGTACTGACATTTAAACTTGGTGGACAGTCGAAGCTTTCACCACCGTTGAAGATTGCACGTGTGTTAGACCCTCCTCAACAAGGTGCAACGGAGGAGCAGATTTCAGAGGGCAAGGTGCTCTACGATACCTATTGTTATATGTGTCATGGATTGGATGTTATGAGTGGGGGTGTGATTCCCGATTTAAAATACTCAGATCAAACGGTTCATGAACAATGGATAGATATTGTGATCGATGGTGCTCTTGAGGAAAATGGCATGCGATCATTTGGCGATATTCTTTCCAAAGAAGATGCGCTGGCAATACAAGGCTATGTACTTGCGAAAGCGCATGCGTTAAAAAAGCGCCACATAGCGCCATAGAAGCATGAACACAACATAAATGACGATCTTCTCGAATAAAGCCATACTTGCACTCACGCAGCGGCCCTCCCGATTTATGTTTCATAAATCAGGTTGGCGCGTTGTCGGAGAAGTGCCAAAGGGGAATCTTGTTGCTGTTGTATATCCACATACCAGCAATTGGGATTTTCCTATCGGGTTGGCGGCTGTATTTATGTTGCAATTGGATGCGCGCTGGGTTGGAAAGCACACTCTGTTTCGATGGCCTTTTGGATCTTTGATGCGGTGGCTTGGCGGAATACCTGTGAACCGGTCCTCCCCAGAAGGGATTATCGAACAGGTTGCTGACGTCTTTCGTCAATCCGAAAACTTGCTCATCGCAGTTACACCGGAAGGAACGCGCTCTCGCGTCGATAAGTGGAAAACCGGATTTCACCGCATCGCGAAGGCCGCCGACGTGCCGATCTGGGTTGCCGCTTTTGATTATCCCTCTAAGCAAATTGTCTTGGGGCCGACTTTTCGGCCGACAGATGATTTAGATGCTGATCTTGAGAAAATTTATGACTTCTTCCGCGATAAGCATGGGAAGCGCCCGGAAAATGAAGGCGGCATTCCTGAGAAAGTCACGTAATGCGCGACATCTATGTGGATGAAGTTTTTTGCGCGCTGATTTGTTCTGCGCGCCATTCCGCCTTTAACTGTGCAGCCGTTTTACGTGATCCATCTGGGCTCCAGCCTGGTGCTCCAAAGATATAGTGGAACACTTCGCGGTGATTTTGGGCGTGGCGGACATCTCTCACCATCTCCGCCCATTCATGAAAGGCAATGCGAAGGGGGTTAAACGTGCCGAGCCGCTTAATAATACCGTATTCAGGTGGGTCCTCTTTGCATTCTGCGACGAAACTTCCAAAAAACCTATCCCAGATAATCAAGACACCCGCATAATTCGCATCCAGATAGCGCGGATTGGTGGCGTGATGCACGCGATGATGGCTCGGTGTATTCAACACCCACTCAAGAGGGCCTAAGCGGTCAATCGCTTCCGTGTGAATCCAAAATTGATAAACAAGACTGATGCCTGAGAAGAAGAGAACAATTTCTGGCGGTATGCCAAGCCATACCAAGGGCAACCAAAAAATAAAGGCAAATGTAAGCGTGCCGGTCCAGGTCTGGCGTAGAGCCGTCGAGAGGTTGTAATGTTGTGATGAGTGATGCACCACATGACTGGCCCAGAACCAACGCCGTTCATGGGAGATACGATGGAACCAATAATAGGCAAAGTCTTCTGCAAAGAACGCAAGCAGAAACATCCACCATGCATGCGTGAGATCAAATAAGCGCACCGTATATATCGCTTGATAGGTGCTAATAATAAATCCTGCGAGGAGGGCGCCAATAATAAGGTTTCCAAACCCCATGAGCAGGCTTGCTGTCATGTCGCGCGTTTCGTAACGAATGCTGCTGGATCGCCGTGCAAAAAACATCTCTAACATGACCATGAGTGCAAAGAAGGGTGTCGCGAGTTCAACTGGATCTGCGAGGGTCATAGGTCATGTCCTAGGTAGTTTTGCAATCGCGATAACCATGCCTGACGCATGTAATCGGACATATAAAGCTTCACTTCAGGGCATGTAACGTCGTCAAGATAAAGTTTTAAGCCATTGACCTGGTTATTGTCTTGGAGAGCCGTAATACGGCGAATTCCGCCCTTTTGAATAATGCGTGTGACCGCATCGTCACCGAGAGCCAAGACTAGTCCGAGTGCGCCGTGAGAGCTGTCCTCAAAAAGCGCACTGTGGCGGTCTGTGCTCAGAAGAGATGAGTCCGGTGTGAAATCGGGATGGCGATGGTGCAATGTGTCTAGTGCTGCGCCCTCATCCACAAAGATGACGTTACGGTCTAGCCCGAAAGCGCGCGATAGAAGAAAGAGGATGAGAATCCCCACAATAGCTATGATAAGTGTGACCATTGACTGTTCATGCTCTCACCGCTGCAGGTTATGCCTTAATGTGAGCCGTAGGAACGGAAAATTCAAGTGGTCTTCAGGAAGGATTGATAAAATGGATCGGGTGCGACGGGCTGGCCAAAATAATCACCCTGCATCACTGAGCACCCTTCTGATATCAACTGATCTACTTGTGCAACTGTTTCAATCCCTTCGGCGACAACGGTCATGCCTAAGCTTTTTGCGAGTCGAATGATTGAACGTACAACTTCAGCGTCATACGGATTCTGGCACATGGTTTTTGTGAAGCACCGGTCAATTTTTACTTTATCGATTGGGAGATTTTTGAGCCGATTCAGTGCTGAATACCCAGACCCGAAATCATCAACAGAGATATATACACCTTTCGATTTGATGGTGTGCAGTGTGTTGAGAACATCATCTAGATTATGACGCGTTGCTGTACCTTCTGTAATTTCTAGTTCAAGACGATCAGCTTTGAGACCCTGCGCCTCAATCGTTCTTTCCAGCATGTTTGGAAAGTCATAATGTTTGAGCTGGTGTGCGGACATAGTCACGGCAAAGCGGATAGCGGGTAGGCCTTGCCCCTCCCACATTTTTATTTGTTTGCAGACTGCTTTGAGAATCCACTCGCCAAGGCTATGAATAAGACCGCTACTTTCTGAGAGAGTAATAAAATCTTCTGGATTCACATAACCGCGCGTGAGATGGTTCCAGCGAACGAAGCATTCAACGCCGTTTAATGTCCCGCTCTTAACATCAATTTGAGGCTGATAATGAATCTCGAGCGCATCTTGGGCAATCGCCTCACGTAGATCACGTTCCAGATTCTTTTTATCATGCATTTCTTCATCAAGTGTCGTGTTGTAGTGACGCCATGTGCCGCGCCCTTCCGACTTCGCACGATAAAGAGCAATGTCAGCATGCTTGAGATATTCCTGATCGCTGTAACCTGGCGATGGAAACGTCGATATACCGACACTGGTGCCAATGTTGACCGGTGTGCCGTGCAAATCAAAGGGTTTGCTGAATTGTGCTATAATTTTTTCAGCAACGGTCCCAACGCCTTCAATGCGATCAATATGGGTCGCGATGATGGCAAACTCATCCCCGCCTAATCTTGCCACGGTGTCGGTTTCACGGGCTTGCTGACCGAGCCTTTCGCCAACTTGACGCAATAGCTCATCCCCAGCAGGGTGACCAAGGGTGTCATTGATATCTTTAAAACGATCAAGGTCAAGAATCAGAATGGCGCCAGAAAGGCGCGTTCGCTTTGCAACGGCAATGGCTTCATACAGGCGGTAGTGAAACAGCGCGCGATTTGCAAGGCCAGTCAGATCATCGTGTTGGGCGAGATGGCGATACCGTGCTTCGCTTTCTTCGGCGCGTGCGAGAGTGGCTTGTGTTTCGGCTTTTGCGATTGAAAGTTCTTCAGCAAGATGGCGCCATTTCTTTTCTGCTTGTTCACGGGCCAGTGCGTGATCACGGAAGGTTTCAATATTGCGTGACATCATACCAAGTTCATCGCTTTGATCGGCAAATGGAATGCCAATGCCATAGTGGCCTGCGGCTAATGTTTCCATTGTGCCAGACAATTGCGTGAGTGGTTCGATAATGCGCCAGCGAAACAAGCCTGAAAAAATACTCACAATTGCGCCAAGCAAGAAAGCGGCAGACCCCCCTAGTGAGGCCATGATCCATTGCGTTTTCTGTGTTGCGTTGCTCACCTGCTGCACGGCGTTCTCGCGCATTAAGGTCAACTCTTTGTCGAGTGTGATGAGAGCGTTTAATGCCGGTGTTACGTCAAATGCTAATGCTGTGGCGGCGCGCTCGCTGTTCGTCTCTACGGCGTTAAGCGCAAACAGGTGGCCATCAACCATATTTTGTATTTGTCGTAAAGCGGCGGTTTCGATTTCCGTAGGATTGGTGTGACCGTAAAGGGTGAGTGTGTCCTCTATCTTCTGTAACTTGTTCTGTAACAGAGAAATATCGAAGGCACTTTGTGTTGCGATTGCTTTTTGAACGATATGAAGGGGACCGCGATATCCCAAATCGTTTTGCAATGATGTGTGAAGGTCCCGCTTATAGGCGATGCGTGTATTATAAGCTGCCCAGGTGGCGTCAATACTGCGCACTTCTCGGATCGACAAATATGTCGTCCCGAGCACAAGCACAGTTGTCGCCACCAGGATGGAGATCCCAATGCGTCCAAATGTTTGAATCTTCATGCGTCCAAAAAGGGCCATAGCTGTGATTCAGTATTTGTTTTTTCTACGTTTGTGGTAACCAAGAATGGTTAATAAAGTTGTGTGTCTGTGCGAACTTTGCATCAGTTCATGAGGTCATGAGGTACAAAAAGACGCACTTTGAGGGTTGTTGTTGGAAGGCGCTTTGAGTTTTGGTAACCCTTTGGCAAGGTGTATCCTTTGTGTGAATCAAATGTGAGTTGAAACGTATGAGAAAAGTTATTTACCTGTTTTTAGCCATTGTTTTTAGCTGGTCGCGTGAGTCTTTGGCTCAGGAGCATATGCATCAGCATGACGCAGCAATTACGATTGAGAATCCGTGGATGCGTTCGACCCCGCCGCGTGCGAAAGCTGCGGCTGTGTATCTCATTGTCGTTAATCATGGTGAAACGAAAGATCGCCTTCTTTCCGTAACCACTCCCATCACAGTCGAAGCCGGTTTTCATAACAGTGTGGTGAAAGATGGTGTGCGGGTCATGGAAGACCTTGACGGTATTGATGTGATTCCTCATCAACCCCAACGTTTCGAGCCTGGCGGGCAGCACATTATGCTGATGGGACTCACGCAAACGATCACAGCCGGTGAGATGATTCCTCTTACTCTGACTTTTGAATCATTCGGGGACATCGAGGTCGAGGTTGCGGTATTGGCACCTGGTGAAACTCCAAAAAAGAGCCCCCATGCGCAAGATCATCATATGCATGAGTCTGACCACAGCATGCATCATTAAGGCGCGGCAATTTGTTCCTCACCCTTTTTCTCTATGAGTGTTATGGTCATATGTAGTGAAGAGCGGCATTTTGGCTTTTGGAGGAGGATCTGATGAAGATCGTCAACTTTTTACTTGCGGTGATTGCGATTGTCATTGCTGTTGCCGCTTTTGGCATGTCAATGCGCGGCGGCTTTTCGCGTTTTGCCGATATGCAAATTTGGAAGATCACAGAAGATCGTGATGCAATGGTGCTCAATTCTGTTGGACACCCACGAGAGATAACCGTCTGCAATATGAAATTCCGTCGCAGGGGCGAGGGATACGATGTGGTTGTTGTGACAAAGAATGGCGATGCGTATGATGAACATGTTCTGGTCAATCGTGCATGCATCACGACCCGCGGTGAAACGGTGACTGTGGCGAAACCTGAAGGTGAGCGCTTTGAAACCTATGGCATTTATAAGCTGGGTGGAAAACAGCATATGCGCTATATGCGTCACGGCGGTTATGGCAAGATGCACAAGAAGCGTCAACACGGGCTGGAACAAGATGACACGAGCACTGTGGAAACTGTGGAAGAGGTCATGGAAGACGCAAGGGAAGGCGACGTGAGTATGCCCGCCTCATCGGCAGATACTGAATAAGGACAGATGATGCAGGGGCAGATTTCTGGGGTCTTAGCCCCTGCATTAACGCCATTTGATCAGAATCTTCGTCTGGATACGGAGAAATTGGTTGCGCATTGTCAATGGCTTCTTGCGCAAGGCTGCACGGGTCTTGTGCCTTTTGGGACAACCAGTGAAGCCAGTTCGCTTGCCATATCGGAGCGCATGGAAACCCTTGAGGCGCTTGTTTCCGCAGGCATTGACCCCCAGGTGCTTGTGCCTGGCACGGGGACCACATCTATTCGAGAGACAATTGAATTCACATCCTATGCGACCGAACTGGGCTGCGCTGGATCTCTAGTCCTGCCGCCGTTTTATTTTCGCAATGTTTCAGATGATGGTGTTTTCGCGTACTTTCAAACACTGATCGAAACCATCGCGCATGAAAACTTGCGGATATATCTCTATCACATACCCTCTTATACGCAGGTGAATTTAAGTGTCGACCTTATTCAACGTCTTCAGGATGCCTATCCGGCTCATATTGTTGGCGTCAAAGACAGTTCAGGAGATTGGGCGCATACGGAAGCGCTTCTAAAAGCATTCCCTGATCTAAATATTTTTGTCGGTTCAGAACGCTATTTACTTGATGCACTTCGTTTAGGCGGCGCCGGAAGCATTACAGCCGTCGCGAATGTCAACCCAGGTCATATTCGCGTTGTCTTTGATACGTGGCAGAGCGAGCAAGCAGACGCATTGCAGGCCCGTATCACACTGACGCGCGGGATGATCGAAAAGTATCCAACTATTCCCAGCCTGAAGGCTTTGCTTGCCTATTACCGTCAAGACCCAGATTGGGGGATCGTCAGACCACCTTTGCTCACGCTGCCCGCGGAGCAATACCAACACTTGATCGAAGACGCCGCCTTCGTGCCTCTGACACTCCGCGAAGGGTGATCGGACGGGTGCTGGCCGGGCCGATGTGCGTGATCCCTAGCGGCATGACGCAGCGTCATGAATATTTACAAAAGATTTGTCCTCTGTTGCTGGTATTTCAGGGCAAAATAGCCTAAGAACAGGCCAGAATTTACCTCTTAGCGAGGAATGCCGAAAATAGGAGTAAGGGTGATGACAAAGGACGTTGTCATACTAAGTGCCGTGCGGACGGCCGTTGGCAGTTATGGTGGAGGATTGAAGGATGTGCCGCCATCTGAATTAGGAGCCATCGTCATACGCGAGGCGATCAATCGTGCCGACCTTGATCCGAACACCGTAGATTCGGTTGTTCTAGGCAGTGTTATTCGTACTGAACCGAAAGATGCCTATATAGCTCGTGTGGCTGCTGTTGAAGGTGGCGTGCCGGTTGACGCGCAATGCATTACCGTGAACCGTCTCTGCGGATCGGGTCTTGAAGCCATCGTGTTTGCAGCTCAGCAAATACAGCTTGGCGAGACGGAAGTCGCGCTTGCTGGCGGTGCGGAATCGATGAGCCGTGCGAATTACACAGTCCCGGCAGCAAGGTGGGGTGTGCGTATGGGCGACACCACCATGCATGATGAAATGACTGCTGCTCTGCATGATCCATTCGGGCATGGCCATATGGGAATCACCGCTGAAAATATTTCGGAACGCTATGGCATTAACCGTGAAGCGCAAGACGCTTTTGCTGCTGAAAGCCACCGCCGTGCAATTGCTGCGATTGAAGCGGGATATTTCGAAGAGCAAATTACCCCTGTTGTGATCAAATCGCGCAAGGGCGAGAAAACCATCGATAAAGATGAACACCCGCGTGCGGATGTCACAGCGGAATCATTAGCAAGCTTGCGGGCTGTCT
>JANQLI010000189.1 GCA_028280675.1 Alphaproteobacteria bacterium | reverse complement strand
TATTGCAGGCCCCACCGCCAGCGGCAAGTCCGCTCTTGCGCTTGCGCTTGCAGAAAAAGTCGGCGGCGTGATTATCAATACGGATTCCATGCAAGTTTATCGCGATTTACGGATTTTAACGGCGCGCCCTAGCAAGGAAGATGAAGCGCGGGTGCCTCATCGCCTTTATGGGGTTTTGGAGGCTAGCGACCCTTTTTCCGTTGGCGCCTGGTTAGCGCAGGTTGCCGGCGTGTTGAACGATCTTGAAGGTAGTGGCCAAACCCCGATCTTTGTCGGCGGGACGGGCCTTTATTTTCAAGCGCTCACGGAAGGCATCTCGCCCATTCCGGATATTCCATCTGAGATTGAAGAGGAGGTGGCTGCGCTGCAACGTGAGATCGGCGGGGAAGCGCTTCACACACGTCTCAAAGAGGTCGATCCATTCACCGCGGGGCGTATCGCGCCTGGCGATAGCCAGCGCTTAATGCGGGCATGGGCGGTGTGGCGTGCGACAGGGCGGTCATTGACCGACTGGCATAGTAAGCGCACGCCTGCTCTTGTTCCGCATCCCGCTCATAAATTGGTTCTCGCCCCAGACCGTGCCTGGCTCTATGAGCGCATCAACCAGCGCTTTGATCAGATGGTGGCTGAGGGAGCTTTGGAAGAGGTGAAACGCCTTGCCGACCGCGGTTTATCCCCCCGTTTGCCAGCGATGCGTGCTCTGGGGGTGCCACATTTTATGGTGGCTTTGGCGGGTGAGCTGAGCCTTGAAGAGGCGACTGGGAAGGCGAAAACCGCCACCCGCCGGTATGCCAAGCGGCAAATGACCTGGTTTCGGAATCAGATGATGTCGTGGGAGATCATTTCTGCGCAAGATTCAGAAAGTTTTAAGGTAAAAATCTTTCAAAAAATTTGCAATTAGTGCTTGACCCAAGGGAAAAGGGAGGGTAGGTTCCGCCATCCAAGGGGCCGGCTTATGCCGGCTTTGCTATGTGTAAAGAACGGAATTCTTTAAGAAAACGGAAGAGTGCCATGTTTGGGGCAGGCAAGAAAAAAGCGCGATCGACCGGCCAGGACGGCGCTGCACCGCGCCGCATGACGGGTGCAGAAGCGGTGATTGAGGCGCTTCTGGACCAGGGCGTCGAGTATATTTTTGGCTATCCCGGCGGGGCGGTTCTGCCCATTTATGATGCCTTGTTCAAACAAGACAAAATCCGCCACATCTTGGTACGCCATGAACAAGGGGCGGTCCATGCCGCCGAAGGTTATGCGCGCTCGACCGGTAAGCCGGGCGTTGTTTTGGTGACCTCGGGTCCCGGCGCGACCAATGCCGTCACCGGTCTTGCGGACGCTATGCTCGATTCCATTCCCATTATTTGTTTGACGGGACAAGTGCCGACGCATCTGATCGGATCGGATGCATTTCAAGAGGCCGATACGGTCGGCATTACCCGTCCGTGTACGAAGCATAATTGGCTGGTCTCCGATGCAGGTGACTTGCCGCGCGTTATGCATGAGGCGTTTTATATTGCGACCAATGGCCGTCCGGGACCGGTTGTGATTGATGTGCCCAAGAACACGCAATTTGCCGAAGTGGATTATACCGGTCCAACCAATGTTGAGCACCGCACCTACCGCCCGAAGCTGAAAGGGGATGCGGATAAAATTGCGGCCGCTGTTGAATTAATGGCGAACGCCAAGCGTCCGGTTTTTTACACTGGCGGCGGCATTATCAATTCCGGCCCGGACGCCTCGAAAGCGTTGCGTGAATTGGTGGAGCTCACAGGGTTTCCCATCACGTCCACGTTGATGGGCCTGGGCGCCTTTCCGGCAAGCGGCAAAGAATGGCTTGGGATGGTGGGCATGCACGGCACGTGGGAAGCGAACCATGCGATGCATGATTGCGATGTCATGATCTGTCTGGGCGCGCGGTTTGATGATCGCGTGACCGGGCGTATTGATGCGTTCTCGCCAAACTCCACAAAAATTCATGTCGATGTTGATCCATCCTCCATCAATAAAAATGTTTGGGTCGATCTGCCGATTGTGGGCGATTGCGGCAGTGTGATTAAAGATATGGTCACAATTTGGAAGCAACGGCGTCCTGCGGTGAACCAAGCGGCGTTGGCGGCCTGGTGGGAACAGATTGGCGCATGGCGGGATGTGAAGTGTTTGGAGTACACACACTCCTCCAGCGTGATCAAACCGCAATATGCGATTCAGCGTTTGTATGAACTGACCAAAGATAAAGACACCTACATTTCGACTGAAGTCGGGCAACACCAAATGTGGGCGGCCCAGCATTATGGTTTTGAAGAACCGAACCGGTGGATGACATCCGGGGGTCTCGGCACCATGGGTTATGGGTTGCCTGCGGCGGTTGGCATTCAACTCGCCCATCCCACATCGCTTGTCATTGATATTGCTGGTGAAGCGTCGATCCAGATGTGTATCCAAGAACTCTCAACGGCGATGCAATATGACCTGCCGATCAAGATATTCATCTTGAACAATCAATATATGGGCATGGTGCGCCAATGGCAGGAATTGCTACACGATAAACGCTACTCTCATTCCTATAGCGAAGCCCTGCCGGACTTTGTAAAATTGGCCGAAGCCTATGGCGGTCATGGCATTCGCGTTACGTCCCCCGAGAAGCTTGATGACGCCATTCAGGAAATGATCGCCATCGACAAACCGGTCTTGTTCGATTGCGTCGTTGATCAAGAAGAAAACTGCTTCCCGATGATCCCATCGGGCGCGGCGCATCATGAAATGATCCTGGGCAAAAATGACGCCGAGCCGGAAATCTCCGAAGAAGGAAAGATGTTGGTGTAAATGACTCAAGATGCGCAAATCGAACGCCGCTGCATTTCTGTTCTTGTCGATAATGAAGCGGGGGTTTTGGCCCGCGTCATCGGTCTGTTCTCAGGCCGTGGCTATAATATCGATAGTCTCACCGTGACCGAGGTGGATGCGGAAAAGCACACATCCCGCATTACGGTGGTAACCACAGGCACGC
>JANQLI010000188.1 GCA_028280675.1 Alphaproteobacteria bacterium | reverse complement strand
TTTGATCAGTTCAGCGCCTTCGTCTTTACCGCGTGCAATATGCCCCATCACCCGCTCTTTTTGTGTCGCGGAAATAAGCGGGCCTAATGTGGTGTTCATGTCCCAGCCAGGACCCATGACAAAATAATTCATCGCTTCGGCGAGACCGGCAATGAAGGCGTCATGGATTTTTTCATGCACAAAGAGGCGCGTTCCCGCCATACAGTTCTGCCCTTGCAGGAAGAAGGCAGCGCGCAATGCGCCAGGGATTGCTTGCTCAAGGTCTGCATCGGGGAAAACAACCACGGGCGATTTGCCGCCAAGCTCCAGCGACACTTTTTTCAAGTTGCCGGTGGACGCTTTGATGATTTCTTTGCCAACCGCCGTTGAGCCGGTGAACGAAATCTTATCAATGCCGTCATGATGCGAGAGCGCCGCGCCTGCGTCATGGCCATACCCGGTGACAATGTTCACAACGCCATCTGGAAAACCCGCTTCCTGAATCAATTCACCTAAGAGGACGGCGGTGAGCGGTGTCAGTTCCGCTGGTTTCAAAACCACAGTACATCCGGTGGCCAAGATCGGCCCGAGCTTCAACATCAACATGCCAAGCGGGAAGTTCCATGGCGTAATCGCCCCCACGACCCCAATAGGTTCTTTGAGTGTGTAGGTCAGTGTTTCTTGCGCCGGATCTAACCCGAACGGAGAGGCCGGAACAGTGCTCCCCTCAATCTTGGTCACCCAGCCGGCATAATAACGGATCAGGTTCGAGCAAAACGGAAACATGCCCATTTGCGCAATCATACGCGGCAAGCCATTGTCCAACACTTCCAGTTCTTGGAACTTTTGCGCATTGGCCTCCATTAAATCGGCAAGCTTGAACATCAGGTTGGCGCGCTCATAAGCCGCCATGTTTTTCCAGGCCGGATTTTCAAACGCCGCCCGCGCGGCTGCCACCGCACGGTCAATGTCTTCTGCGCCGCCAGCCGAAGCTTCGGCAAACTTTTTCCCCGTGGCCGGGTCGATCACATCAATTGTTTCGCCGGAGGCCGCATCGACCCACTGCCCTCCGATGAGAAGTTTTTTCTTCTGCGCAATAAAGACGCGCGCATCATCCATAAGATCATAGTCGAGAGCTTCGGCAACAGACATGAGATATACTTTCTTTTACATCACTACTGATAGAGAGGGGGTTAAAGTCCAAGCGCACCTGGATTGATCAAATTATCCGGATCAATTTGCTGTTTGATGGTTTTCAACAAGGCGACAGAGGGCGCATTGCGATTGCGTAACAGCGGATACACTTTCCCGACTTGGAAATGGGTTGCGCCATGTTTGTGGAAGACGTCAATGATTTCGGCTTTCATTTTATGCACCAATTCGCGGCCCGGAAGATTGGTGTCATATGTGTTGAACATGCCGAGGAACTCATCATCAATCACCCGTTCATGGAACAGCTCGCGGCTATCTTCCCAATAGAAAACAGGTTCATACAAAAACCCGTTCATCACACCGGAATACATGGCGGCTTTGATGATTTTATGTTCCTTCATTTGATCGGCGTAACGGTCATAGAGAGCTTGCAAATCATCATGGAAGGCTTGCAAGCGCGACAATTGCACCACACCATGACACGGCACCCAACGCATGCCGGTTGGATGCAGAATAATATTGTTCATCGGCTGCCAAGGCTCAGCGCGGAACACCATGGGCACGGTATTTGGAATCTCGCTTCCATGGGGACCGCACGCTGCGCGAACGCGCTTCGCTTTGGCGTTCACAGCCGCCATGTTGTGGCCTTCGACAATGAAGTGATAGGAGAAGTTATCCCCCTCAAAAACCGAGGTTCCGGCAATCGCCATTTTGCCCATAGCGATGAGACCGGAAATCGGATTGCCTTGCGATTTACCAACCGCCAACAGATTTTGAATGGCCTGCTCCATACCGGCATTTTCTGTCCGGCCAAGATTGGTGCGGTTGAGCTCTGGGTCCATGCCAAAGCTTTCCGTCGCCACATCTTCCCGGCACACTTGTGTCACCGCTTTGGCCATCGCTTCGAAAGATTTGAAGTTATAGCTGACGCCCATCAAACACGGCAGGCGTTTGATCAGACGCAGCGAAATGGTCGCCTTAATCCCCAGCGCCCCGGCATCGCCTGAGAAGAGACCGGTAAGGTCGGGTCCAAAGTGACGGAAAAACGGTTTGCCGTTTTCACCACCGCCCGAGCCGGTGGTGATGACACGGCCATCCGCAGCGACAATATCAAATCCAGTGAGAGAATCCCCTGCTGGACCCGCCGTGCCCGAGCCGAAGCTAAGACTATTTTGCGTGACGGAACCGCCCACCGTTGCGAACTTACCAGAGAACGGCCCCCAGAACGGCGTGCGCATATCGTAAGGGCGCAGCGCCAAATCCAACTCTTCCCATGTCACGCCCGGCTGCACCGTGACGTACATATCGTCGGTGTTGATCTCGAGGATCTTGTTCATCTTCAAGGTATCGACGGTGATTGACTGGTCAACAAAGGGAATATAACCATCCGTATACGACATACCCCCGCCGCGCGGAAACACGGCGACGCCAGCACTGGTCGCCGCTTTGACAGCAGCCGCAAGTTCCTCTGTGGTTTCGGGCTGAATCACAGCAATCGCAGGCGTGCCCTGATTGAACACATCTTGAGTGTAAAAAGTGCGATCCTCATCCGAGGTCAGCACCCGATCCGCTGAGAGAATCGATTGCAAGGTTTGGACAAGAGGGTCTTGATTGCTGAGATTGCTGGGGGCTTCTGTTTGGGTCGCATCAGACATTTGGATTGCCTTTCATTCTGTCAATTTCTCACTTTCGATTTCTCACTTTCAATTTCTCGGGGCTCTTGTCGAGAAACGCGAGGATCACATCCGCTTGAGCTCTAACATCATCTGGCCATGCTTTAACACACCCTTGGCGGGTCTGGTTTACGGCATCTTCGCTGTATCTGTAATGCGGGCGGTCTGGATCGGCGGCAAACAGTACGGGCTGGGTGAGTTTCGGCAAGACAGGCCTTAAATCATAGGACAAAGCCGCCTCAAAGCAGGCCGGATAGTCATCCCAGGCCTTTAAAAGATCGCAGGCACGCTGGTGGATAAGACGGGGATCAAGACCTTTAAGCGGCAGTGCAGCTTCCGCACGCGTGTCATACCACGGCCAAAAAAGCTCGGAATCTCGGGCGAAAAACCACGCCGCCAGTAAATGCCCGCCGTGAAAACGCGGGGTCACATCCGGCACCGCACGTGTAGCAAGGTCCGCTTTCAGCGCGGCACCGACATACCAAATATTCTTAAAAATGAGGCGGCGCACACGCTGCGGGGCCGTTTGCGCCAAAGACGTAGCGACGCTGGCCGCCAATCCATCTGCCAGGACATCCACGCAATCGATGCCTTCAGCCGTGAGGATGTCTTGTAACAAAATCGCCAGGTCGGTCAGGTGGCTTGGATCAATCGCCACCCCGTCGCCGGTTTCACCACCCCCAGTTTCACCATGACCGGGAAGATCAATCGCTAGAAGCGTGCGGTGACCGGCAAGGACATCCGCAAGCGCACGGAAAGACTGCGCGGACTCCCCAACATGATGCAAAAGCAATAAAGGCGGTTCATCGGAAAGGCCGGCACACCGGCGGACATACACCTGCCCTTGCGCAACATGAATATAGTCTTGCGCAAAATGCCCATCCGCAACAGGGATCACCGGCTCAGGGGCCGCACCGCTTGCATGCGCGTGGAAAATTTCACGGGCGCGCGCGAAAAGGTCTGCATAACTTTCATAGGCCTTCGCCTCAATGCAGTCAGGAATTTCTCCCAAACGCTCAAGTTGATCCGCCAAGGGATCGGGATGCGCTGCGAACAAACCGGTGGGGACTGTGAGATCCTGCAGCCGCGCAAACCCAGGATACAAAAAAGCCGCGCGATAGGCGATGGGCTCATCTAATCCCGCGCGTAAAAGGTCGTTCACTGTCGGCATCAGGTCTTTCGCATCGGGCACATCAAATGCCAAGCGCGTTTCATTAAATTGCGCATACCAGGGAAAGAAAATCACTTGATCGCGAATGCGCGTCCAGACCCGCGTGAAATGCGCGCCGTCACTTTCCGGTTCAAAGGGCACAAAGTAATGCTGCAGCACATCATCGCGTTCCGCATCGGTGAACAGAACATAGCCATTTGTGACCACCGCTTGCGTGCGCGCGGGAAAACGCCGGGCAAATTCAATCGCAATGGCGGCCCCCGTATGATTGCCAAGCAAACACACGTCTCCAACACCCAAGAGATCAAGAAAAGTGGCAAGCGCCACGGCATAATCATCAATGACAGGATCGGTCAGCTCAAACGACTCCGACAAGCCATATCCCGGCGTGTCCGGCGCAATCACGGTGAAATCCGATGCGAAGGCTTCAATCAGCGGAATCAAATCGCGCGAGGAGGATGGGCTTTGATGCAGCATGACAACCACCGGCCCACCGCCAGCCCGGCGGTAATGCACTTGACGTGATCCGTGTTCTGTTGGCACAGAGATAAAGTGCTTGGTGATGCGGCTGGCAGACATATTCATACTGCGCTCCCCTTTTCCACATCATCTCACGTGTGTCACACGTCTTATGATTTAAATGATTTTACCTTCGGCACGCCACCGCGTCACTTCATCGCCAATATCTTTTGCCGCCGCTTGAAGACGCGCAAGAAAATCTTCAATCGCTTTTTCAGGTGTCATCACCGATTGCATATAACGCATTGTGAGTGAGGCAAGAATAGAACCACTGGCCAAAATCGGAACCGCTAAACTGTTCTCGCCGTGTTTTGGCCGAATGCTTGTGGCGTAGCCATTGGCGCGGGTTTCCCTGATAATTTTTTCCACAAGATGCGTTTCTTTTGCCAAAGCATCATCAGGGTCTTCTGACGCGGCAAGGATTTGCAGCAGCGTGTTGCGTTGTTCGTCGGAGCAAAAACTTAAATAGACTTGCCCGCCCCCAGTCGCCATAACATGGGCGCGAATCCCTGCAGAGTATCGTTCCAATGCAAGCGGGCTTGTCTGGTCTGTCGTTTCACGGACCACCATCTTTGACCCAGATAAGGTCATAATATTGATTGGCCACACCACGTCGCGCGCCAATTGTTCAATCCGCGTCCGCGCGATGTCACGTATCCAGGCCTCTTGTTCATAGCCTTCTGCCAGCAAACGGACTTTCACCGTAGGGCGATAACGCTCATCCACCGCATCACGTTCGGCAAATCCGCCAACACGCAACGTTTCTAAAATGCGATACGCGGTTGTGCGCGGCAGCTCCGTCAGTTTGGCAACTTCCGTCACCGTCGCACCGTTTTGCTCGTTCAAAGATTGAAGCGCTTGCAAGCCGCGCAACAGAGCACGAATAGGACGCGTGCTCTCGTTTGGCGGCTCAATGTCTGTGGGTCTCTCTTCCATAGATGTTTCCATACAGCTTCCTCTGGCGCCCTGCGTAGAACATCCGATCTCATATCCGTTAGACGGATGACAGGGGAGCTATTCACCTCAGAGTGGGCGCATCAGCGCATGGGTCAGCGTTCAAAAAACGGCAAGCCCAAAGGGCTTCCTCTTTATATTCAAGAGGTTCACACGTTTTAGCGAAGGTCCTCTAGCCCCGGCCGTGACCACTTGGATGCCGAGGTGCTTACCGCCTCTGAAGCCGTGCCTACGATCCCTTCGACAACCGTAGCAGCGGCATCTTCAACCGCTTCGCTTGCGGCCTCCACAACCTCTTCGGCAACCTCTTGAACAGTTGCTGATGTGGCAATGAGCGGCTCCATGCCCTGACTGATGATGTCATCCAGCGCCATATAGAAAGCGTCGATGATCGGTCCGCCGAATTGCTCAGAGACAAGACCGCCATAAATCACCTTGGTGCCATCTTGCACGTAAGAGCGGATGTAGGGCTTGCTCCAATCGGGATAATCCACTGTTTCGTAATGATCGAAATCGTCAAAGTTTTCGAAATTATACATGGCGTGCGAAAACATGGTGTCGGTGTTCTCAGCAAAGAACTCAATCGGAAGATTGATGACATAATCAAAACCATCATTGATGCCATCCCAAAAAGCCTTATTGGTGGAGAGATAGACGCCATTGGGATTGTTATAAGGATCGGCAAAGCGGTCTTGCGACTGCACAATGTCCGTTTTACTGAACTGATATGCAGCCATCGTCTTTTCGGTTTCCGCCATAACGCGATCGACATAACGGGGCGCGAGCTCAATCCAGGCTTCATGGGGAACCAGGTCCCAAGCCATGCCATGCACCGATATCACCACTTTCACGGAAGCCCCTTGCGGCAATTGATCCAAGTGATAGCGCAGCAAATTCTGATGCGGCAGATACATGGGCTCATAATGTGACAACTCTTTCGAGATGATCACTTTAATGTCTTTGCGCCCATTCTTGTCTTGCCAGTCATGAAGATAGTGCATGGCGTGTTTAATGCTGCCGTTAAACTCTTCATGATGCGAATACACAGGACGCGGCGCCGCGAGGATCAATGTGTCAATGCCTTCATCTAACAAAGAGAACAAGGCCTCACGCGCCATCGTCGGATTATCGGCTGTCACCCAGCGATAAGGCACATCGCCATAGGTCGCGCGGATCTTGTTCATGGCGCCCTCGACGAAGATGCGATTCACCGCTTCATGGGGCACGCGGCCGTCGGTAAATCCGGCGCCTGGTTTGTGATAATAATTTTTCGCCTTGACCGCGAGTTTTGAGCCTGCCGTTAAACTGCCGGAAGGTTGATCCGGGTACAGAAAATACCCGTGACCCAGATGAGCCGTCTCACTGGGCGCGACCCATTCGACTTTGCCTTGAGTGTAAAGGTCAATGTACGGCGCGCCATCTTTCGCGGTGTCGCTGCCCCACTGATCAACCAGCTTGGTTGGGACAAATTCCGCCCGTTCATAATAGCGTTCCTCGTCCAACAACGCCGTTCCGCCATCGCGCGCAAGCACAGAACGAATGGGCCACGGAATATACTGCAAAGATTTCGCGGCAATGGTTTGGTAATCCTCTTCACGATAATGCTCTGGCATCACCAAGTGCGAGACGAATACGCCGATCTTGCCTGCGGGGGTCATGTCCTGGGTTTTGTAATAGGTATAATAATTGGGCTCTACGAGCTGCGGCGGCTGGTTTTGTTTCGACGCATACCCAAAAAAGCCTCCAGCAACGATCAACAGACCAGCCACAACGCCGAGCGTTATTTTTTGCCATTTTTGCATTTTATGGATGCCCTCCCTCGCCAGTCCGTAACGTCTTCTTAGTGCATGTGCTGCAGATAAATCCGCTCGACATCCGCATGCGTTACGGCTTCTGTATCGAGTTCATCGACCAAGACACCGGCTTTCATAATGCCAATGCGCGTGCCGGTTTCTTTCGCGCGGAAGAGATCGTGGGTCGCCATCAGAATGGCCGCGCCCTCTTCCTGCAAGTTTGTCAGCAATGCGGAAAATTCGTTACTGGCTTTGGGATCGAGACCTGATGTCGGCTCATCAAGCAACAACGTGTTCGCCTGTTTTGCGAGCGCAATCGCCACGCCGACTTTTTGACGCATGCCCTTAGAGTAAGTGCTGACACGGCGATCCCCAGCCTCTTTTTGCAAGCCCACGCGCTCAAGAAAGTTCCGATAATCCTTTTGCGCATACGCGCCATGCCCACCAAGCTTGGCGAAATATTCAAGGTTCTCCATACCGGTCAAATTACCATAGAGCATCACCGTTTCTGGAATGTATGCGAGGGACTTTTTGGTTGCGAGAGGGTCTTGCGTAACATCAATGCCATTGACTTTGGCTTGACCTGCGGTCGGGTCAATAAAGTTCAGGAAGAGATTAATGGTTGTCGTTTTCCCAGCGCCGTTCGCGCCCAGCAAACAATAGATGTCACCACTGTTGACTGTCAGGTCCAACCCTTTCAGCGCATCATAATCGCCATAGGTTTTTTTGAGTTTGATTGCTTCGAGCACTGAAGTGTCCCCTTCACCCATTCCGCGGTTCCATATCCTTGCACATCATGCGCTGTATGGACCCGCGCTTTCCGTCAGAAAGTAGACCGACGGTAAAAGCAAATCTGCACCATGGCAAGAAGGGTTTAGCTCGTGACCATTAGAGTGCCTCTGCGCTGAAATTGCCCCTTGACATAAAGGGGTATAACGTAGATCGATCCAAGACATGCGGTGCATGATCGTTCAGATGCCGCCCGCAGTGACCTCCGTCAGAGGGATAAGTTTCGTGCCGACATTATTTCTGATCGTGTTTATCAACCTGCTTGGTTTTGGCTTGCTGATCCCCTTGATCCCTTTTTATGCAGTCAAGCTTGATCTTTCTTATGCTGCTGTCACATTTGTCACGATGGGCGTGTATTCCCTGGCACAGTTCATCATGGCGCCCATCGTTGGACGCCTGAGCGATCATTACGGCCGCAAGCCTATTCTCGCCATCACCATGTTTGGCACGGCCATATCCTATGTCTTGCTGATATACGCCGACACACCGGAAATGCTGTTCTTCGCCCGCGCTTTTGCAGGGATCAACGCCGGTAATCTGTCAACGGCCTACGCCTATGTCGCTGACATCACAAGCGAAGAAGATCGCGCAAAGGGCCTTGGCCTGATCGGGGCGGCGTTTGGGTTGGGATTCGTGTTTGGACCTGTGTTAGGCGGGTTCCTTGCAGGAGACAGTTATGAAACAGCAAACTATGTTCTGCCGTCGGCTGTCTCTGCAGCGCTATCAACACTGGCCGGATTAGGCGTGGTGATCTTCCTCAAGGAAAGTCTCAGTCACGAGATCCGCGACAAAATCAAAACGCAAGTTCTTCCACCGCTTCAAGACCGTTTAAAACTCGCCTTCGGGCGGCAAATCTTGGCCATGCTCGTGATCACAGGCTTTCTCTTTGTAACAACATGGTCGCAGTTTGAGGTGATTTATCCTCTGTGGGCGGAACAGGTTTTGGCCTTTGGCCCCCGGGATGTGGCGCTGACCCTTGGATATGTCGGGGTCGTGAGCGCCATCATTCAAGGCGGATTGATCGGACCACTGACCAACCGGTTCGGCGAACATGCCCTTCTCTTCACGTCCCTCTTTCTGGTGATGTTGGGCTATGTCGTATTAGCCGGATCTTCATCCCTGACCATGGTGATGCTGTCCATCACGCTGCTCACCGCAGGGAGCGCGCTTTTTAATCCAAGCATTTCGAGCTTGGTGTCTAAAGAGGCGGATGACACGGAACAAGGCGCTGTGTTGGGGATCTATCAGGGCGCAGGAAGCCTGGCGCGCATTCTCGGGCCAAGCGTGTCGGGGATTATTTTCGAGGCCTATGGCGCCAGCGCGCCGTATCTGGCGGGGGCTGTGCTGATTATTCCGGCGCTTCTGATGGTGTGGCAGATCATGCGCCATCGCCGCACACTGACCCATGCTTAAGACCTATCCACATACCAGACGGCGCTGACATTGATTTCCGGCCACGCCTCACGCTACTTATATATGTTAGGAGAACAAAGCAGTGCCGTTTTACGGGGGAACCTAATGTTGAAGAAGATTCTTAAAGGCCTGGGTATTGTCGTCTTGGTGATCGTGCTTGGTCTTGCAGTCGTTATCGCGAGCAATTGGACGTATCTCAATCGTCTCGCCACATTCGATCGCAACACCATGATCACCGATTATGACTGGTACGATCCCATTGAAATTGCCAAAGGCGACGAAGGCGCCCCTCTGCCCCGCGCCCCTCAAGGCGCGTTGACCTTGCAAGACACCACGATTGCTGATGCGCTTTCATTTGCGGCGCGCAATCGATCCACAGCCCTTTTGGTGTGGCACAAAGGCACTTTGCAAGTGGAGCATTACGGCGAAGGATACAATCGCGACACTCGCACCAATTCGGCAAGCATGCATAAATCCGTCATGGCGTTGCTTTATGGCGTGGTCATTGCAGAAGGGATTATTCCTTCGCTGGATGAACCTGCTGCGACATACATCACAGAATGGGCGGACGATGACCGGTCTCAAGTCACCATCCGCAATTTATTGCAAATGGCCAGCGGTCTAGGACGCGCGCCGTTTAGTATGAATCCCTTTTCAGACACGTTCAAGCTGATGATGGGAACGGACATTAACAGTCTTATTCTCAAATATCCGCTTGAAGACACACCCAACACTGTCTTTGCCTACAGTAATAACAATTCTGAGATTTTAGGCCTGATCCTCGAACGCGCCTCCGGGATGCGCTATGCGGACCTGCTGGAAAGCAAACTTTGGCGCAAACTGGGGACGCGCGATGCGCATGTTTGGCTCGACAGTGAAAACGGCAAAGCACGCACATCCGGCAGTTTGTTTATCACAGCAGAAGATTGGATGCGTGTTGGCCTGTTGCACCTGAACAAGGGACAGGTTGACGGCGCACAAATTGTTTCAGAAGACTGGCTTAAAGAAGTGATCACACCATCGGCCACAAATCCGAATTACGGTTTGCAAACGTGGCTCGGGACTGAATGGCAAGAGTTGCGCACTTACGGCAAAGGCGTGCCGACAGGGGTTCCTCATTCAGAAGACTTTGCCGCCGACGACCTCTTCTATTTCGATGGGTCCGGCGGACAGCGTGTCTATGTGATTCCGTCTGAAGACATGGTGATCGTCCATACAGGCAATGGCGGCATCAATCCAAACACAGGGAATTTTGATTGGGATGAAGCGTTGCTGCCGAACATGATCCTGCGCGGCATCAAGCGCGATGCGTCTTCACCCATGATGGATTCCGCTACGGAAGAGAGCAACACAGCCACCGACTAACTG
>JANQLI010000149.1 GCA_028280675.1 Alphaproteobacteria bacterium | reverse complement strand
CGGGCGCCTGCGGGGAAATTGGTTCCGGCGATGCACGCAAAAGCGGGCACAGAAATTTTGTTGTTCCGTGAATACGGTGATTGGGGTTTTTCCCTGTCTGACAAAGACCGGTCGGACTTCATTCCCCAGGGCGGGAACACGGTGTCGAATAAGCCGGGTTACTTGACGTTCAAAGATACGTTCAAAATGAAATGGATGAACAACATCTTTGAAGGCGATACCCAGTGGGAATTGATGCTGAAGATGCTTTATCGCGATCCACCCGATCCGGAAAACAACCGCACAGGCTTTGTCACCATGTATGCTTATGCGCCTCCAGGCTGGGGTGATGATCGCCTTGTGCACCACCCTGTGTTCGAGGAAGCCTATACCGTTTACGGTGACATGGATTACAACTTCGGCAAGTTGGATGCGGGGACGTATTTCTTCCGCCCAGCTCGCGTGAAACACGGTCACTTCCGGTCTGGTATGGAGAAAGGGGCCGCATGGATTTTCCGCCTTGATGGCAGTCTGATCAACTGGATTACGGTTGAAGAGCAGGTTATCTCAAAAGGCCGTGCGCTTAATTATGATCCAGACGATCCCATACAGCGGCCATTGATGGCCGGTATTCCGGGCCGTTCACGCTCAACCGGGGAATGGGATCTCGACGGGCAGTAAGCCTTGAGACTATAATCACAATTGGCGGCGGCAGTTCGGATGAGCGTGCCGCCGTCCTTGCTTATGACATTGCATTTTCTTTTGCCCTAAAGGGCGCAACACATGGATTATTGGTATGGCTGGCGCAATCGATATTGTCTGCAATCCGTTTACTCCTGAAGCCGTTGATAATCATTGGACCGGCTTGGATGAGGATTTCAAAAAGCAAGTCCGTATGCCAGAAGACATGCGCGGCGGCGTGTCGATGGATGATTACCTCAAAAAGATGGATGCGGCTGGTATTGAGCGCGCGCTTCTGATTGCGGTTCGCGCTGGCGACATCAATAAAAAGCACGGATTCGAGATGCCTTATGAATACGTGCATGAGCTGTGTCAAAAGCATCCGGATCGTTTTTCAGGTCTTGCGGGTGTTGATCCGTACCGAGGCATGCAGGGCGTGCGCGATCTTGAATATGCAGTGAAGGAGCTCGGTTTTGTCGGCGCGCATTTGTATCCGCATTGGTGCGAATTACCGCCGGATCACGCTAAATATTATCCCTTCTATACAAAGTGCGCTGAGCTTGAGATTCCGATCATGATGCAGGTTGGGCATAATCTTGTCTATTCCCGCGAGCGCCGATTGCCCAGTGTGGGGCGGCCGATTTGCCTTGATCAGGTGGCGATCGATTTTCCGGAGTTAACGTTGATCGGCATTCACATTGGTGTTCCGTGGACGGACGAAATGATTTCTATGTGCTGGAAACATGAAAATATCTACACCTGCGGTGACGCCTACGCGCCGAAGCATTGGCCGCAAAGCTTTGTACATTACGCCAATACCTATGGTCAGGATAAGGTCCTTTTTGGTACGGATTGGCCGGTGATTGATCCCGAGCGCGCTATCAAAGAAATCGACGATCTTGGATTTCGTGACGAGTCTAAACAAAAAATGTTGCGCGGTAACGCGCTGCGCATTTTTAATCTACCGGGTTAGGGCATCGCAGCCATGACAGACTTTCCGCTCTCTTTCCAGCATATGTCTTTTGTCGATGGCATGCGCGCATCAATGATGCGGGCGCCGCAAAAAATAGCGGCGAAACACGGCGATGACACACGCACATATGCGCAACTCCTTGACCGTATTGATCGCGTGACAACGGCTATGATTGCGGATCTCGGTTTAGGGCCAGGAGATCATGGGGCGATCTTATCGGCAAACTCCATTCCTTATCTTGAAATCATCGCGGGGGCCTCGCAAGCAGGTGTGGCGCTTGCCACAGTCAATCCGCGTCTTGCTCCAGCCGAAGTGGTCGCTATTTGCGATAACGCGGAAGCGAAAGTGTTATTTGCCGATGCACGTAGCGCCGAAGCTGTCAAAGACAGCCAGTTTGCCACCGTCAAACGCATTATCGTTGTGGGTGATGAACTCGATACATGGCTAGGCGAAGCGCGTGGGTCCGCCACGTTTCCACAAGTGCAGGAATGGGATAATTTCACCATCCCTTATACATCGGGCACGACCGGCTTGCCCAAAGGTGTGCTCGTTCCACATCGTTCGCGCATTCTCACATTGCTGGGCATGGCGCAGGAATATGGCTGTTACTCGCCGGATGATCGCTTCCTCGCGATGGCGCCGATGTGTCATGGAGCGGGGATGCTGTTTGCTTTAGCTCCTGTTTTCTTTGGTGGCTTTGCAGAGATCTTGGATAAGTTCGATCCGGAAATATTTCTCCGTAAACTGAAAGATGAACGCATTAGCGGGTATTTTGCGGTGCCAACCCATTTCAATGCGATCTTTTCGGTGGAGCAAAACATTCTTGATGCAAATCGCACTGATAGTTTGCACACCATCATCTCAAATGCCGCGCCGCTGCCGCAATCTTCGAAAGAAAAAATCGTCGATTACTTTGGCGATGGCATGTTGCATGAAACCTATGGTTCGACAGAAGCCAGCATCGTCACAAATTTGCGGCCTGCGGATCAATTGCGCAAACAAAAATGCGTCGGTCTTCCTTTCCCGATGACCCAGGTGAAAATCGTTGACGGTGAAGGCAAAGGTTGCGTGCCCGGTGAAGTCGGGGAATTGTTCTCCCGCAGCCCTTATCTTTTTAATGGTTATTGGAAGCGCCCCGAAGAAACCGACAAAGCCTTCCACGATGGTTGGGTGACGGTCGAAGACATGGCCATGCGTGATGACGAAGGTTACATCTATATCGTTGATCGCAAAAAAGACATGGTCATCACTGGCGGCATCAATGTCTATCCACGCGAGATTGAAGAGGTGTTGTTGCAGCATGCAGGCATTGCCGATGTGGCGATCACGGGCGTTCCCGATGAAAAATGGGGTGAGCGGATCAAAGCTTTCGTGGTTGCACCTGGTGGCGATGTGTCGGCTGATGACGTGGTGGAGTTCTGTAAAGGCAAAATCGCCGATTACAAACTCCCCAAAGACGTCGCGTTTATCGACGTGTTGCCCCGCAACGCAAATGGCAAAGTGTTGAAGCGCGAATTGCGTGAAAAGGGCTAAAGTCCAACACTTTTCGTCTGCTCTTGCACTTTGCAAATGAATCCTGCTATAGCCACTCCTGATGGTGCCCTTGATAAAGGGCGAAGAGGGAACACGGTGCAAATCCGTGGCTGTACCCGCAACTGTAAGCGTCGCGCTTTCCATTAATTGCCACTGAGACTTGTCTTGGGAAGGTATGGATAAGCGGAGAGGCGCTAAGCCAGGAGACCTGCCATCGCGTCGCCCTTCTGATGATCGGGATAATCACTCAGAGCGGACCTCCGTATCGGCGACATCATGTTGCTGATGGCGGGGTTTTTGAATTTTTATATCCCCAATCAGTTTTGTTTCACGCGCATCTTGCGCATTGCAAAATGAGGTTTCTTATGGGGACGTTTACAAAAACCTTCAGTGCTAGTGCACTGTTTTTCTTATCCACTTCAACACTCACACCGGCGTTTGCCGTTGATGAATTTGTCGTCACGACGACGCGCCGGGCGGTTTCCCTCGAAAATGTAGGGAGTTCGATCTCTGTTCTTTCGGAGATCGAACTGGAACGCGGACAATTTAATTTTGCGCTCGACGCTTTGGAAACGCTGCCAGGTCTATCGATCAATCAAAATGGCTCCTATGGCGGTGTGGCGACGGTGCGTATTCGCGGCGCCTTGACGGATCAAACAGTCATCTTGATTGATGGTGTCCAAGTGAATGACTCAAGCGCGACAGGTGGCGGGTATAACTTTGCTAATCTCAATCCGCATGACATTGCCCGTGTTGAAGTGCTGAAAGGCCCCCAATCTGTGCTTTATGGCTCGGACGCCATTGGCGGGGTTGTCAATATTATCACGAAATCTGGCGGCGATGGGTTTGAAGGGAGTGCTTTTGCTGAAGTTGGTTCCTATAACACCTACCGTGCAGGTGTCACGTTGCGCGGTGGGAATGAGCGGTTTGATTACCGTGTCACAGGAACAGGCGTCACGAGCGGCGGTATTTCTAAAGCGGAAAAAGACAATGGCAATGGCGAAAATGACGGCTATGAAAACTACGCCGTCTCGGCCAAGATAGGCGCGATGCTCTCAGACATTGTGCGTGCTGAATTCATTGGTCGCTATTCCGATAGTGACATCGACAGTGATGGGTTTGATTTTCTCACTTTCTTGCCTACCGATACGTCTGAACGCGATACGTCTGAAGAGCTTGTTCTGGCTGGCCGTCTATTTGTCGATCTTTTGGACGGGCGCTTTGAGAATACGTTTTCTGTCGAATTTTCAGATATTGACCGCGCACATATCGGACCTGTTTCTTTCTTTGGCAAGGGCGAGCGTCTCAATTTCGATTACCTCGGAAACTTTACCGTGAATGACCAATGGCGCGTTACAGGCGGTCTGCAGCACGAAGAGGTGAAAGCCAAAACCGATGAAATCGCCAGTGAAGAGGTTACGATTGATAGTGTCTTTGCCGATGTGGAATGGACGCCCATTGAAAACCTGATCCTGACAGGCGGGCTGCGCTATGATGATCATGAAACCTTTGGCGATGTCACCACAGGCCGCATCACGGCCGCATACAATATCCCAGAGACTGGCACGCGTTTTCATGCCAGTTGGGGCGAGGGGTTTAAAGCGCCAAGTCTTTACCAACTCACTTACATTTGCACTTTTTGTGGTCTCACGACGCCTGCATCTGATTTGGACCCGGAAGAATCCAAAGCCTGGGACATTGGCGTCTCGCAACGCTTCTTTGATGATCGCGTGACTGTGGGTGCGACGTACTTCAATCAGGAAGGCACGGATATTATCGACTTTGATTTCTTGCTTGGGTACATCAATGTGGCAGAAGTGGAATCGCAAGGTGTGGAGTTTGAAGTTCGCGCGGATATTTCCGATGCGGTCAGCATTAATGGTCACTATGTCTATACCGATGCGGAAGACGCGACGACTGGTGAACAACTGGCGCGTCAGCCAGAACATGAAGCCTTTCTCAGTTTGAATTGGGACATCACAGAACAGTTGGCAACGTCATTAGATGTCACCTATCATGGTGAACAAATGGATTCGCCTTTTGCGACAACGGATGAGTGGACGCGTGTGGACCTGAAAGCATCCTATGATCTGCATGATCAGGTGCAGCTTTATGGCCGTGTCGATAATCTGTTTGATGAAGATTACCAACATGTGCTGAATTATGGCACACCGGGGCGGTCCGCCTTTTTGGGCATGCGCGGGACATTCTAAATGACGCAATGCGGAATCAGCATCAAACATTTGTGCGTGTTGACGCTGATTCCGTTTGTTTTTTCAACACTCGCATTTGCGGCTGATAAACCATCGGTTATGTCGATGGATTATTGCGCTGATCAATATGTGTTAGCGCTGGCGGATGACGATCAAATTCTTGGCTTGTCGCACGAAGCACGTATGGTGCACTCTTACTATCGTGATCGTGCGAAAGATCTCCCACTCCTCTATGGGTCCAGTGAAGAAGTGCTCACTCTTGCGCCAGATGTG
>JANQLI010000329.1 GCA_028280675.1 Alphaproteobacteria bacterium | reverse complement strand
TTGTACAATTTGCGTATTTTCACCCCCACCAAGTCAGATTATGGTTCGAGCTATGCTCTCACCGAATCTGACTATCCTCCCCCATCAAGGGGGAGGTTATTTCTTATCTAGATAGCTGAGGATAGAAGTCAGCACACCCTCTAGATTATTTGAAATATCGTTGTTCCAGAATCGGAGTACATGGAATCCTTGAGAATTCAGCCACTCAGTGCGTGTGAGGTCCTTTCTGATGCCTTGCTCGCTATTGTGCTGTCCCCCATCAACTTCGATTATTAATTTCTTTTCGTAACAAACGAAGTCAACAATGTAGCGTCCAATAGGAGCCTGACGTCTGAAGTGTAAACCATCTAATTGTCTACGATTAATATGGTACCAGAGTCTGCGCTCTGAATCGGTCATATGAGATCGTAGATAACGTGCTTGGCTGGTCATAATTCGTTAGAAATAACATACGTGATTAGCGATGCATATGACCTCCCCCTTGATGGGGGAGGTCACCCAGAGCAGCTTGCTGATCTGGGTGGGTGGGGGTGATTGCAAGTAAGGCGCGGCAATTCCGTGCCAAAAACACTGTTCTCACCCTGTTAACAGGTGTGCCATAAAGGGAATTTTAAGGCTTCAAGATATTTATATAAATATTTGATAATAAAGGTAATTATCCCAATTCATCATGCGTAACATAGCGTAATAAAGAGTTATTTGGTTAAAGCCCGGCTCCAGGGGTACAACCGAAGCCATCCTCAGAGGCGGCGTCTTTATGTCTCTTTGGATAAGTGGGGGGAAAGAATGCATCCTCTGAAGTATGTGGATGCATCTTTCGTATCAAGGAACCACATAAGAGGACGGCTGGGGGCCGTTATTGCAAGAGAAGCGGACTATGCCGTCATCAGTTCAGTTACCACGGGATACCACGTCTCCACGCACATCTTCTGGTTCTTTGCCCTGTTCAGCGTTGGGTATGTCGATGGAGGGCCATGACGTTTTGGCGTTTCGTCCAATAAAGCGAGCGGGACACGTGGTACAAACAACAATAAAACACCAAATTTCATGCACGGGGATCGGACTGCATTCAGGACAACATATTCATATGTGTCTGCGTCCGGCGCCAGCATCCACAGGCATTGTTTTCAAGCGTATCGATGTGCCCAGGGGGGACCAGAAGATCAAAGCGCGCTTTGACGCCGTGACGGATACGCAACTGGGAACCACCATCACCAATGAGGCAGGGGTGTCTGTCTCCACCATCGAGCACCTGATGGCGGCTCTGGTGGGCTGTGAGATCGATAATGTCCTTGTCGAGCTGGATGGTCCCGAAGTGCCTGTGATGGATGGCAGCGCGGCGCCTTTCGTGTTCTTAATCGAATGCGCAGGCGTGCAAGACTTGCAAGCGCCGCGGCGTGTTATTCGCATTCTTGAGGACATCACTGTGCGCGATGGCGATCGCACCGTCACCTTGTCACCGGCCGATCATTTCAGCCTTGAAATGGACATTGCGTATGACAGCGCGGTTGTTGAAAAGCAGTCGTACCGCTTCGATTTCAGCCCATCGGCGTTTAAAATTGAACTGTGCCGCGCCCGGACATTCGGTTTCTTGCATGAGGTCGAAGGCTTGCGCCAAGTGGGGCGTGCCCTCGGTGGCTCTCTTGAAAACTCCATCGTCATTGATGGCGATGAGATCTTGAATGACGGCGGATTGCGCTATGACGATGAATGTGTCCGCCATAAAGTGCTCGACGCGATAGGGGATCTGGCGCTGGCGGGGGCGCCTATTGTGGGGCATTTCAAAGGCGACCGCTCCGGCCATATGATGAACAATCTGCTGCTGCGGGCGCTGTTTGAAAACACACATGCCTGGACCTATGAAGGTGTGGTGGAGCCCGAAGTGGCGGCGCCGCCCGTTCCGGTCTTGCAAGAGGCGGTGATGACCGCTTAAGGGGACGACCCTTGGGGGAATGAAGAGAGGCCTGCATGCGCAGGCCTTTTTTTATGCGAACCTGGCCTTTTGCGGCTCTGGTGCTTTGCGGCGAATTAGGCTAGAAAGGCTTTGAAAATAGGAGCTTTCTGCGTCACCCTGGGGGAGGACGGTAAGCGCCTGGGGGATACCCTATTATTTGGCAATCGATCGCAACGGGTAGTGGATCAAAAAATGAGTGACATCGCAGTACGTACCGAAAAGCGCAACTGGACCCTTCGCAGCCTGGCTGTGGGAAGTGCGGTCGCCTTAAGTTTGACCCTCAGCGCCTGTGGCGGGGATGACGACGAAATCGAATATGTCGAGCGCGAGGTTGAGACCATCTACAATATGGCGGTCGATAAGATGACCGATAAGAACTACCGCGAAGCGGCGATGTTCTTTGATGAAGTGGAGCGCCAGCATCCCTATTCCGTGTGGGCGCGCCGCTCAATGTTGATGTCGGCTTATTCGTATTACCAAAGCAATAAATACACCGACGCCATCGGCGCGGCGGAACGTTTCATCGCTTTGCATCCGGGGAACCGGGATGCGCCTTACGCCTATTACCTGATTGCGATCAGCTATTATGAGCAAATCTCCGATGTCGGCCGGGATCAGGAGATGACATATGAAGCGATGGAGGCGTTGGAAGAGGTTGTGCGCCGTTATCCCGCCAGCGAATATGCCCGTGACGCCCGTCTGAAGATCGATATGACCCGCGATCACTTGGCTGGCAAAGAAATGGATGTCGGCCGGTATTACTTGAACCAAGGTCATATGATTGCCGCGATCAATCGTTTCCGCACTGTTGTGGAAGAATATGAAACGACCACCCACACACCGGAGGCGTTGCACCGTTTGACCGAGGCGTATCTCTCTCTCGGGATTGCATTTGAAGCGCAAACGGCGGCGGCTGTTCTTGGGCATAACTATCCGGGCAGTGACTGGTATCAGGATTCCTATGCGTTGTTGACGTCTCAAGGCATGGCGCCGCAAGCGAGCGAACGGTCTTGGTTGTCCAGAACCATCGATACGGTCAACGTCTTTAACTAAAGGTGCGCGGGGCGCGGCGGAGGTCAAGGTGCCCGCCTTTGCGTAAGATGTGACTCATTCATGCTCATCGGTCTGACGATTCGCGATATTGTTCTGGTTGATCAATTGGATCTCGCATTCGCGCCGGGGTTATGGACCCTCACCGGAGAAACCGGGGCGGGGAAATCTATCCTTCTTGATTCACTTGGCCTGGCGACCGGCGCGCGTGCCGATAAAGGTCTTGTGCGCCATGGCGCACCTCAAGGCATTGTCAGCGCGGTCTTTTCTGTGCCCGATACGCATCCGGTGTGGCAGATGCTCGCCGATCAGGGCTTGGAGCGTGGCGAAGATTTAATCCTCCGCCGTGTGCAAGGGGCCGATGGCCGCAGCCGCGCGTTCATTAACGATCAACCTGTGAGTATCAATCTCTTGCGTGAGGTCGGCGAAAGTCTTCTCGAAATTCATGGCCAGCATGACGACCGTGGCCTGTTGAATCCTGCGGCCCATCGGGCGTTACTCGATTCTTTCGGCGGGTTAGAGTCGCGCGTTGCGGCCTGCGCGCAAGCTTATGACGCCTGGCGCGGGGCCGAAGAGGCGCTGGCGCACAAGAAAGCGCAAATTGAAAAAGCCGCCGCCGATGAAGAGTATCTCCGTCACGTCATGATGGAGTTGGATGAGCTCGGGCCTGAGCTTGAAGAAGAAGACGCATTGTCATCTCAGCGCACGGCGATGATGAATGCGGAAAAAGTCTCTGGTGAACTCGACCAAGCGCTGCATGCGATGACTGGCAAAGAGGGCCTTGAGAAAAAACTCAGCGCCGCCTTACGCACTCTTGAAATGGCGGCGCAAAAAGCGCCCGGCACGCTGGAGCATGTTGTCGGGGCGTTGGATCGCGCCTTGATGGAGGCAGGCGAAGCGCGCAGCGCTTTGGAACAAGCGATCCACGATCACATCTTCGATCAGCACAAACTGGAAGAGATTGAAGAGCGTCTCTTTGCCTTGCGCGCCCTTGCCCGCAAACACAAAGTGTCCGTCGATCAATTGCTGCCCTTACGCGATGAGTTCGCCAGCCAATTGCAAAGCATTGAGACCGGCCAAGCGGATGTCAGCATGCTGGAAGAGGCCGTGCGGGACGCACGCGAGTCCTATTTTGCGCATGCACAGGATTTGCATACGCGGCGTGTTAAGGCGGCGAAAAAATTGGATCAAGCGGTGGCGAAAGAATTAAAACCGCTTAAGCTTGAGCGCGCGGCGTTTCAAACGGTCATTGAAGATTTGCC